>JBAVUB010000638.1:0-18348 GCA_049696575.1 Acidobacteriaceae bacterium
ATTTCTGTTTGGCCGCGAAGAGCCGGCGCAGGGCCTGGCCCATCACGACGGGCCAGGCTGGGTGGTGCGAGCCGTCGCCGCATGGCTGGCGTTTCCGGTGATCTATTTCGTCTTCGGCGCGTGCGTCTCGCCGATCGTGGTACCGTACTACCGCGCTGGCGTTGCCGGGCTGCACATTCCGCCGCTGCCCACCATTATGGAAACGCAGCTGCTGCGCAGCGCCATCTTCCTGATCGCCACGCTGCCGCTGATGGCGCTGTGGAAGGGTTCGCGCAACGCGCTGTGGCTCTGCCTGGGCCTGGCGCACGCCACCGTGATTGGATACTACGGGCTGGTCGGCAACGCGTTCTTCCCGGCCGTGCTGCGCATCACCCACGGCGTCGAGATCACGTTTGACTCCTTCGCCTACGCTGCGCTGCTGGTTTGGCTGTTCGCACCGCCAGCGGCAGGAGTTCCTGAAGCGAAGACCTTAGAGCCGGAAAAGAAAATCGAAGTTCACGCGTAATCAGCGTCGAGATACAAAAAAGGGCAGGTGCCTCACCTGCCCTTTCTGATTCCAGCGCAAAACTACCGCCGCTTACTTGCTCTTCGGCGTCGACTGTGAGGTGGTCGTGCCCGAAAGCACCGAATGCTTATGCGTCGTCTGGTGTTGCAGCAGAACCGTCAGCGTGATGGACGTGACAACGAAAATGCCCGCCAGCCAGGCCGTGGATTTCGTCAGCAGGTTCGCCGCCGAGCGCGGTCCGAAAGCCGTCTGCGAACCCTGTCCGCCGAAAGCAGCAGCCAGATCGGCGCTCTTGCCCTGCTGCAGCAGGATGATGATGATCAGCAGCACACAAACGATGACGTGGATGGTCGTTACCAGAATAATCACGATTCTTTTAGCAACCTCAGGGCGCGCCGGAGTAAACTCAGGCCGAAATTTTGGTGCGGAAGGGGGGACTTGAACCCCCATGCCTTTTGGGCGCCACCCCCTCAAGATGGTGTGTCTGCCAATTTCACCACTTCCGCACGCAGACGAACCTTTCAAGTATAACAAGCCGATCCTGGCGCATGAAAGGCCGCTTGAGGGCGTGTCGTTCCATGGTCGTTCAGCCTCCGAAATCCATGGCAGCTCAGTCGAATTCGAGTAGACTGTTGCTCTCCTGGCTCGATTCTGGCCGCTTTCCATCCGTTCCTGGCGTTGCCAGGACAGCAGTTCTTCATTTCGCAAAAGGGGTCTGATTCATGCCGCGCGTTGTTCGATGCTCGCTCATCCAGGCCACCAACGTGGAGCCTGCCGAGAAGTCGCTGGCCCAGATCAAGAAGGCCATGATCGATAAACACGTCAGCCTGATCCGCCAGGCAGCGAAGGAAGGCGCGCAGGTCGTCTGTCTGCAGGAGATTTTCTACGGGCCCTACTTCTGCGCCGAACAGAGCACCCGCTGGTATGACTCGACGGAGCCGGTTCCGGACGGACCCACGATCCAGCTCATGCAGTCCCTGGCGAAGGAGTTGGGCATCGCGCTCATCGTCCCGATTTACGAAGTCGAAAACGAAGGCGTCTACTACAACACCGCCGCAGTACTCTCACGCACCGGCGAGTATCTGGGGAAGTATCGCAAGACCCATATCCCGCACGTCGCGCCTGGCTTCTGGGAGAAGTTCTACTTTCGTCCCGGCAACCTCGGCTTCCCGGTTTTCGATCTCGGCTTCTGCAAAATCGGCGTCTACATCTGCTACGACCGCCACTTTCCTGAAGGCGCTCGCGCACTCGGCCTCAACGGCGCGGAGATCGTCTTCAACCCGTCGGCAACGGTTGCCGGTCTCAGTGAATATCTCTGGAAGCTCGAGCAGCCGGCGCACGCAGCCGCCAATGGCTATTTCATCGGCGCTATCAATCGCGTCGGCACTGAAGCACCATGGAACATCGGCGAATTTTACGGGCAGAGCTACTTCTGCGATCCGCGTGGGCAAATCTTTGCCCAGGCCTCGCGCGACAAAGACGAAGTGCTCACCGCCGACCTCGATCTCGACAAGATCGCCGAAGTGCGCAAGACCTGGCAGTTCTTCCGCGATCGACGCCCCGACATGTACGCCGATCTCGTAAGGCCCTGAGGAGAGACGATGCAGCAGCGTCAGGAAATTGCGGAGCGCTTTCCCGACCTGCATCCTCCCTTTGCCGCGCAGGCCGCCATCGCCGAAGCCAACCGCTGCCTCAACTGCTTCGACGCGCCCTGCATGGCCGCTTGTCCCACACACATCGACGTGCCGCGCTTCATCGGCAAAATCGCGCGCGACAATCTGCGTGGCTCGGCGCTCACGATTCTCGACGCCAATGTGCTCGGCGCTAGCTGTTCGCGGGCCTGTCCTGTCGAGGTGCTCTGCGAAGGCGCATGCGTGCTGCATCGCTATAACAAAAAGCCGATTGAGATTGCCCGCTTGCAGCGCTTTGCTATGGATTCCTTCCACGCAGCCGGCGGAAAGCTGCCCCGCAAATCGGACGACGAGCGGTCCGAGAAGATTGCCTGCATTGGCGCGGGACCCGCATCGTTGGCCTGCGCGGCGGAGCTACGGCAGCAGGGTTTTCAGGTGACGGTCTTCGAGCGCCGTCCGTTGCCGGGTGGCCTGAACACCTACGGAGTTGCCGAATACAAACTTCCCGCGCGCGCGAGCCTCGAGGAAATCGAGCTGATTCGCGGCCTCGGCGTCGACTTTCGCTACGAGACCGAAATTCGCACCCAGCAGGATCTGGAGCAACTGGAGCGCGACTACGATCGCCTGTTTATTGGCGTTGGCCTGGGTGCGGCGCATCGCCTCGGCATTCCCGGTGACGACCACCGCGACGTCATCGATGCGTTGCAGTTCATCGCTTGCTACAAAACATCCGATCCGCCACCGATCGCCGAAAGCGTCGCGGTCATCGGCGCTGGCAACACCGCTATCGACGCAGCCAATGCGGCGCGTCGGCTGGGCGCCGCGAATGTCGCGATCCTCTATCGTCGCGCCGAGCGGCACATGTCCGCGTTCGCCTTCGAGTACGATCACGCCAAACAGGAGGGCGTTCGTTTCCTGTGGCGCGTGATGCCGGTGAGGATCCACAGCAACGAGCACGGCATCCGTTCCATCGAATGCGTGCAGGCTGCTGTTGGCGACGACGGCGTGGTCGCAGCGGTTCCGGGATCGAATTTCCACTTCGACTGCCAGCAGATCATCTATGCGATCGGCCAGTCGCCGCTGCTGGAGCTGCTTTCCTCAGCGCGCGGGCTCGAGCTCAGCAACGGCCGCGTGGTCGTCGATCGCGCGACGGGCGCGACATCGAATCCGAAATATTTTGCCGGCGGCGATTGCGTCAACGGCGGCCGCGAAGTTGTCGACGCGGTCGCCGACGGCAAGCGCGCAGGAGCGGCGATCGCTCGCAGCTTCGAGGTCGCCCATGCCTAAAGCGCCGAACCTCGCCGTGAACTTTGCCGGCATTCGCTCGCCGAATCCCTTCTGGCTGGCTTCGGCGCCGCCGACCAACTGCGGCGAGCAGATCATGCGCGCCTTCGACGCAGGCTGGGGCGGCGCGGTCTGGAAGACCATCGGCGAGCCGATCGTCAACGTCAGCTCGCGCTACTCGTCGATCGACTGGAACGGCCAGCGCATGATGGGGCTCAACAATATTGAGCTGATCAGCGATCGCCCGCTCGAAGTTAACCTGCGCGAGATTGCCGAGGTGAAGAAACGCTATCCGAAGAATGCCCTCATCGCATCGCTCATGGTGGAGTCGAAGCGCGAAGCCTGGCACACCATCGTCGCGCAGGCCGAAGACGCGGGCGCCGATGGCCTGGAACTCAACTTCGGTTGCCCGCACGGCATGAGCGAGCGCGGCATGGGCTCAGCGGTCGGCCAGGTGCCGGAGTACACCGAGATGATCACTACGTGGGTCAAGGAGAAGGCGCGCACGCCGGTGATCGTGAAACTGACGCCGAACATTTCCGACATTCGCGTGATCGCACGCGCGGCGAAGCGCGGCGGCGCTGATGCAGTGTCGGCGATCAACACCATCAACTCCATCACCGGCATCGATCTCGATACGCTCATTCCGCGCCCCAACGTCGACGGCAAAAGCTCGCACGGCGGCTATTGTGGTCCGGCGGTGAAGCCGATCGCGCTCAACATGGTCCAGCAGGTGGCGAACGATCCCGAGGCCGCACTGCCGATCTCCGGCATCGGCGGCATTGCAACGTGGAAAGACGCGGCGGAGTTCATCCTGCTCGGCTGCGGCACGGTGCAGGTTTGCACCGCGGTGATGCACTACGGCTATCGCATCGTCGAAGACATGATCGACGGCCTCTCCAACTGGATGGCCGAGAAAAACTACGCTTCCATCGAGGATTTTCGCGGGCTCGTCGTGCCCAAAATCACGGAGTGGAAACACCTCAACCTGAATTACAAAATCGTCGCTCACATCGACGAGGCGAAGTGCATTGGCTGCGAGCTTTGCTACATCGCCTGCTGGGACGGCGCGCACCAGTGCATCTACCTCGACCGCGTTTCCGGCCCGGTTGATGGGCCCGTGGAGCTGCACACGAAGCCGGCGGCGGTGGAAGCCGCGACCCACGCCAGCATCGCGGTCACGCCGATCCCGAAGCTCGATGCGCACGCCGGTGTCGTAGCGAACGGCAGGGACGCGACTCCGCTGGCGCGCATCCCACGCATCGACGAAACGGAATGCGTGGGCTGCAATCTGTGCTCGCTGGTTTGCCCGGTCGAAAACTGTATCACCATGGTTGAAGTTGCGACCGGCTCGAAGCCGGAGACCTGGGCGGAACGGACAGCCGCAGGAGACTGCAAGCCTCCCGCACTGACGCAGCATTGATGAAGGACGAACGCGAATGGGATTGCTGATCCAGAACGGCACGGTGGTCACGGCGGAGAAGACTTTCGCCGGCGACGTCCTCATCGAGGGCGCGATCATCAAAGACGTGCGCGCAAGCATCGATCCAACAGGCCACACCGTGGTCGACGCGTCGGGCCTTCTGATTCTGCCGGGTGGCATCGACGCGCACACGCATCTCGACATGCCCTTCGGCGGCACCACCTCAGCGGACGACTTTGAAACCGGCACGCGCGCCGCGGCCATCGGCGGAACGACGACCATTGTCGATTTCGCCATCCAGCCGAAGGGCACGAAGATGCGTTCCGCGCTCGATACATGGTGGAAGAAGGCCGAAGGCAAGGCCTGCATCGATTACGGGCTGCACATGATCGTCACCGACCTCGGCACATCCGGCCTTGAAGACATGGACGACATGGTGCGCGAGGGCGTGGCCAGCTTCAAGCTGTTCATGGCCTATCCCAACGTGCTGATGGTCGACGACGCAACCATCTTCAAAGCGCTGCAGCAGACAGCGAAGAACGGCGCGCTGATCTGCATGCATGCCGAGAACGGCAGCGTCATCGACGTGATTGTGCAGCAGGCTCTGGCCGACGGAAAAACAGCGCCCATCTACCATGCGCTCACGCGACCCACGGTCGCCGAGGCAGAAGCCGTGCAGCGGGCCATTGCCATGGCGGAGATCGCCGGCGCGCCGGTCTATATCGTCCATCTCTCCAGCGAAGACGCGCTCAACCAGGTCCGCGAGGCGCGCGACCGCGGGTTGCCGGCCTTCGCTGAAACGTGTCCGCAGTATCTGTTGCTCTCGCTCGAAGAAACAATGAACCACAACTCCTTCGAGGACGCGAAGTGGGTCTTCACCCCGCCCTTGCGCGAGAAGAAAAATCAGCCCAGGCTCTGGGACGGGCTCAAAGATGACCATCTCCAGGTCGTCTCCACCGATCACTGTCCCTTCTGCTTCGCGGATCAGAAGATTCTCGGCGTGAACGACTTCACGAAAATTCCCAACGGCGGTCCGGGTATCGAGAATCGGATGCAGCTGATCCATCACCACGGCGTGAACGAAGGAAGAATCTCTCTGAACCGCTTCGTCGAGATCACCTCAACCGCGCCGGCGCGCATTTTCGGCATGTATCCAAAGAAAGGGACCATCGCGCCCGGCAGCGACGCCGATCTCGTCCTCTGGGATCCGAAGGCGGAGCACACCATCAGCGCGAAGACGCACAACATGCGCGTTGACTACTCCATGTTCGAAGGGTTCAAAGTCCGCGGCAATGCGAAGCAGGTCTACTCGCGCGGCGAGCGGATCGTCGAGAACGGCAAATATCTCGGCAAGGCCGGCCGCGGCGCGTACCTGCGCCGCACTGCTCGCGGAGGCGCCTGGCAGTGATTCGGCCGGAAGAGAGCCTCTACAATCCCGACCTCGCGCCCACCACGCCTGCGCATCGGACGTGGACGACATACAACTACATCTCGCTGTGGTTCTCCATGTCGATGGAGGTCAGCACCTACATGCTCGCTTCCGGCCTCATCGCTGGCGGCATGGATTGGAAGCAGGCGCTGGCCACCATTCTGCTCGGCAACCTGATCGTGCTCATTCCGCTCCTTCTCAATGCGCACGCTGGCGCGAAGTACGGCATTCCGTTCCCTGTCTTCGTTCGTGCATCGTTTGGGACGCGCGGCGCCAATATTCCCGCCATTCTCCGCGCCATTGTTGCCTGCGGATGGTTCGGCATTCAGTCCTGGATCGGCGGCCAGGCCATCCATGCGATGCTCGTCGTGATTTGGCCCGGCGTCGAAGCGGCTCCGTGGTCGGTCTGGGCCTGCTTCCTCGGCTTCTGGGCGCTGAACATGGTCGTCGTCTGGCGCGGCGTAGAGAGCATCCGCTTCCTCCAGGGATTCTCGGCGCCGTTCATGCTCATCATGTCGCTTCTGCTGCTCTTCTTCGCGCTGCACAAGGCTGGCGGCTTTGGCCCCATGCTTTCCGAGCCCAGCCATTTCCATTCCACCGGTTCGTTCCTGCGCTTCTTCTTCCCGTCGCTCACGGCGATGGTCGGCTACTGGGCCACCCTGGCGCTCAACATTCCGGACTTCACCCGCTACTCGAAAAACCAGCACGCGCAAGTCGTCGGCCAGGCGTTTGGATTACCCGTCGCCATGACCCTCTATTCCTTCATCGGAATCGCCGTCACCTCAGCCTCGGCCGTCATCTTCGGTCACGCCATCTGGAGCCCGATTGAGCTGATGGGCAGCTTCCATCAACCGGTGGTCGCCTTCATCGCCATGATCGCCCTGCTCGTCGCCACCCTCAATGTCAACGTCGCCGCCAACGTCGTCTCGCCCTCGAACGACATCTCCAACCTGAATCCGCAGTGGATCTCCTTCCGCACCGGTGGCCTCATCACCGGCTTCCTCGGCCTCGCGATGATGCCCTGGAAGCTGCTCTCCAGCTTCAACAACTACATCTTCGGCTGGCTCGTCGGCTATTCCGGCCTGCTCGGTCCCGTCGCCGGCATCATGGTCGCCGACTACTTCATCATCCGCTCGAAGCAGCTCGACCTCGAATCGCTCTACATGCGCAACGGAATCTACGAATACCGCAGCGGCATCAATCCCCGCGCCATCGCCGCGCTGGTCGTGGGCGTCGGCCTGGTTCTCATCGGCCGTTTCGTTCCCACCGTGCACTGGCTTTACGACTATGCATGGTTTGTGGGATTCTTCGTCTCTGGCGGCCTCTACACCGTCTGGATGCGCGGCGCCACAGTCCACGCCCCAGCCACCGAACTCGCAGGAGAAGAAGCATGAGCACCGTTGTTTCCGAAGCGAAAGACGTCGCTGTCACCTCGTCCTGGATTGCCGGCCGCTGGGTTGCACCCGAAACCAGGACCTCGCAGTCCATCGTCAACCCCGCCAATGGCGAGACGCTGGCGATCCTGCCGTATTCCACTGCGGCCGATGTGGACCGCGCCGCGAAAGACGCGCATCGCGCCTGGCTGGAGTGGCGCGAAGTGCCGGTGGTCGACCGCGTGCAGCCGCTCTATCGCTTCAAGACGCTGCTCGAGAAAAATGTCCGCGAAGTTGCGACGATCCTCGCCCGCGAGAACGGCAAGATCCTTGAGGACGCGATGACCGAGGTGAAGCGAGGTGTCCAGATGGTCGAAGTCGCCTGCGGCATGCCGTCGCTCATGATGGGCGATTCGCTCAACGACGTCGCGAAAGGGATCGACTGCCGCACCATCCGCCAGCCCATCGGCGTTTGCGCCGGCATCACCCCCTTCAATTTCCCCGCGATGGTTCCGCTCTGGATGTATCCCTTCGCCATCGCCGCAGGCAACACCTTCCTCATCAAGCCCTCGGAGCGCGTGCCCATGACCCCAACGCGCGTCGTCGAGCTCCTGCTCGAGGCTGGCCTTCCCGCGGGCGTGATTCAGCTCGTTCACGGTGGGCGCGAAGTCGTCGAAGCGCTGCTGGCCCATCCGCTCATCAAAGCCATTTCCTTCGTCGGATCGTCGCCGGTGGCGAAGATCGTCTACAAAGAAGCCGCCGCGCACGGCAAGCGCGTCCAAGCTCTCGGCGGAGCCAAGAATCATCTCGTGGTGATGCCCGACGCCGATCTGCCGCAGACCGTCGACGCTATCATGGGTTCCGCATTCGGAGCCGCAGGCCAGCGTTGTCTCGCCGGCAGCGTGCTGGTTCCGGTCGGCGATGTTGCCGAACCGCTGCTCGATCTGCTCGTCAAAAAGGCAAAGGCGCTCCCCATCGGCGACCCGCTCGAAGCCGGCATTCAGGTCGGTCCTCTGGTCAGCGAAGATCAGAAGAAGCGCGTCCTCGGTTATATCGAGAAAGGCGTTGCCGAAGGCGCGAAGGCCATCTGTGACGGTCGCTCCGTCGACGCCGACCCGTTAGGCGCCTTCGTCGGTCCCACGGTGCTCGACCACGTGCAGCCCACAGCCACCGTCGCCCGCGAAGAGATCTTCGGGCCTGTCCTTTCCGTCCTCCGCGCCAAAGATCTCGACGACGCCATCAACCTCGTCAACGCCTCGGACTTCGGCAACACGACGACCATCTACACAAAGAGCGGCAAGGCTGCGCGCGAATATCAGAGCCGCGTCGAAGTCGGCATGGTCGGCGTGAACATGGCCGTCGCTGCGCCGATGGCGTTTTTCCCGTTTGCCGGATGGAAGAATTCCTTCTTCGGCGATCTGCACGCGCACGGCAAAGACGCCGTCGCCTTCTACACCGAACAAAAGGTACTGATGACACGCTGGTTCTGAAGCACAGAGGACAGCGTTCAGGCCGCTCCCAGCCTTGCTTCCGCGCAGGGATGGATCGTTCAGACAGAGCGTCCAGCGGCTGCGCCCGAGGCCCAGGCCCACTGGAAGTTGAACCCGCCGAGATGCCCGGTGACGTCGACAACTTCACCAATGAAGTAGAGGCCGGGGACATTGCGGCATTCCATGGTTTGCGCGGAGAGGGCATCGGTGTCGACGCCGCCTGCGGTGACTTCGGCTTTTTCGTATCCTTCGGTCCCGGTAGGGGTGAAGGACCATGCATGCAGCCGGCGCTCCATCTCGGCCACCGCGTGATTCGTCCAGCCTGACGGCGGTGCGGTCTCGAGAAGGCGGTCGGCAAGGCGGGCTGGGAGTTTGGCGCGGAGGGCTGACCTGACGGCGGCCAGTCCGCGGCGGGAGCCTGGTTCGCGAAGGTCGGCGAGGAATTCCTGATCGGGGGACCAGTCGACCTGCAGCGGATCGGTTCCCTTCCAGTACGAGGAAATTTGCAGAACGGCGGGGCCGCTGAGGCCGCGATGTGTGAAGAGGAGCTTTTCGCGGAAGCGACGCTTGCCGAGCGAAATTGCCACGTCGGCGGAGACGCCGGACAGATCGCCGTAGGTGGCAATCTCTGCGCCGCCGAGGATCAGTGGCACGAGCCCGGGCCGGCATTCGCAGATGGGGATTCCGAACTGCCGGGCGATGTCGTAGCCGAAGCCAGTGGCGCCCATTTTGGGGATCGAGAGGCCGCCGGTCGCGATGACCAGAGCTTTCGTAGTGAAAGCCCCGTTGTTGGTGAGGACTCGGAAGCCGCAGTCTTCCTTTGGCTCGCGGGTTTCACGTCGGACTTCCTGGACTTTGGCTTCGAGAACCATTGCCACATTGGCTTTCGCCGCTTCGCTCAGAAGCATAGCCACGATCTGTTTCGCAGAGCCGTCGCAGAACAGCTGGCCCAGGGTTTTCTCGTGGTGCGCAATGCCGTAGCTCTCGACAAGGGCGATAAAGTCGGCGGGAGTGTAGCGGGCCAGGGCCGACTTGGCGAAGTGCGGGTTCGCCGAGATGAAATTGTCGGGGCCGGTGTGAAGGTTGGTGAAGTTGCAGCGTCCTCCGCCGGAGATGAGTATTTTTTTGCCGATGCGGTCTGCGTGTTCGAGCAGGAGGACGCGCCGCCCGCGCTTGCCCGCCTCGATGGCGCTCATGAGTCCGGCCGCACCAGCACCGACTACCACTACATCGTAGGTTTGCGATGCGCGATACAAGGCTGGTGCCTTCGCTTCGTCAGTCGGCGGCGGCGAACTCGACCCGCCGCGCAAACGCCGGCCGTCGGCTCAGCACCAGCGTCAATCCCAGAGCGCCAGCGGCCATCAGCCCCGCGAAGAGGAAGATGGGCGAGTAGCCGATTCCCGCGACGATCAGCCCAACCAGCGGCCCCGTCAGGCCCAGCGACAGGTCCGCAAAGGCTGTGAACACTCCCAGCGCCGAGCCGCGATTCTCTGGAGTCACGCAGCTCACCGCTTCCACGCCCAGTGCTGGAAACACCAGAGAGAACCCAAATCCAGTGAGAGCAGCGCCCGTGAACGCCATCGCGGGATTGAACGCGAGCCACAGCAGCGCCAGCCCGGCGATTTCCACCGAGAGGCAGACCCGAGCCACCGGAAAACCACCCCAGCGGTCGATGCTATGCGCGAAGAGCAGCCGCGCAAAAATAAAAGCCGCACCGAAACTCGTCAGCGCAAACGCCGCGTCGGCCCAGTGCCGATGCGCATAAAACAGCACCATGAACGACGCGATGGTGCCGAAGCCCGTAGTCGCCAGCGCCAGGCTCATGCCGTGCGGAAACACCCGGTTCAGGACCTGGCGGAACGCCAGCGGTTCGCCTTCCGGTCTGGCGACTTCGCCGATCGGCCACGCCGCTAGCAGTCCCAAACACGAAACCGCGACGCTGAGCACGCCGACCCCACTCAGCCCCCACGCCTTTTCGATCCACACGCCCAGCGGCGCTCCAATCGCCAGCCCGCCATACGAGCAAATCCCGCTCCAGGAGATGACCCGCGCCGTGTGTTCCTGCCCGACGCGGCCGATGCCCCACAGCGATGCGCCGGTCGCCAGCCAACTCTCGCCAAAGCCGAGGATCAGCCGGCTCGTCAGGATCAACCCCAGGCACGCCAGCGGCAGCAAGCTCAGGAAGCCGCAGCAAAACAGGCAAATCCCGGAACAGCCGCAGGCCACAAGGCCTGAAAGCACGGTGCGCCGCGAACCAACCTGATCGGCCATGCGCCCTGCTTGCGGCCGACTGAGAACTGTCGCGACATACTGGGCACTGATCGCCAGACCGGCCAGAACCGTGTTGAAGCGCAGCTGGAGGTGAACGACGCTCGGCAGAATCGCCATCGGCAGCCCGATGGCGAAATAGCAGAGGAAAATCTGCAGCGAAGTTGGAAGAATCCGCAGTGTGACAGAGCCCGAGGTTGTTCGAGCGAAAGGGATTGTGCTGGTTGCGGACATTTCCTGCACTTTATGGTACACGGACAGGTCGCCCGATCACCCGTTGGTGGCATAGGATGGGACTAGTAGAAGGCGAAGCTGGGACGTACAATACCTGGATACCCGCACGACTGGTCTGGAGCCATTGGTCGCCCGCACATTTCCTGCGTCTCTCTGACTCCCCGAGTGACGTTGCGGCGTCTAAAGGGTAGCGACTCCGGTCCAGATTTTCGGGTGAAGTCTGGGCGCCTGGCTGGCCGGAACGCGTGAAAAAGAGAGGTCTTCCCCAAGGTGAACTCGACCGTTAAGCAAATTCTGTTCTGGGTTCTCATCATTGCCTGCCTGCTCGTCCTCTGGCAGCTCTTCCAGAAGGGCAACATGATGGGAGCGCACGAGCAGGAAGTCACCTTCTCCCAGTTTCTGGGCGACGTGAATTCAAACCAGGTAGCCGACGTCACTATCACCGGACCTGAAGTTCGCGGGCATTTCCGCGCCGACAAAGGCGCCTTCCACGTGGTGGTTCCCTCGAACTACCCGCATCTGTTCGACATCCTCGATCAGAACAAGGTCAGCGTTACGGTCAAGAACGCCGATGGCAACAGCTGGTGGAATTGGTTGCTGCAGTTCTCCCCGCTCATCCTGATCGCGCTGCTTTGGTTCTTTATGATCCGCCAGATGCAAAGTGGTGGAAACAAAGCGCTTTCGTTCGGAAAGAGCCGGGCTCGCCTGCTTTCGATGCAGCAGAAGAAGGTGACGTTTAAAGACGTTGCCGGCGTCGATGAAGCCAAGGAAGAGCTGAAGGAGATCATCGAGTTCCTGCGCGAGGCGCAGAAGTTCCAGAAGCTCGGCGGTCGCATTCCCAAAGGTGTTTTGCTCGTCGGACCTCCTGGAACCGGCAAGACCCTGCTGGCGCGCGCTGTGGCTGGCGAGGCCAATGTCCCGTTCTTCTCCATTTCCGGCTCCGACTTCGTCGAGATGTTCGTCGGCGTAGGCGCCAGCCGCGTGCGTGACCTGTTCGAGCAGGGCAAGAAGAACGCTCCCTGCATCATCTTCATCGACGAAATCGACGCAGTCGGCCGTCATCGCGGCGCTGGACTTGGCGGTGGTCACGACGAGCGCGAGCAGACCCTGAACCAGCTGCTGGTGGAGATGGACGGTTTCGAGTCCAACGACGGCGTGATTCTGGTGGCTGCGACCAACCGGCCTGACGTGCTCGATCCGGCGCTGCTGCGGCCTGGCCGCTTCGATCGCCGCGTGGTGGTGGGTCGGCCTGACGTGCGCGGACGCGAAGAAGTTCTCCGCGTGCATGCGCGCAAAGTTCCCATTGCCGACGATGTCGATCTCCGTGTTCTGGCGCGTGGCACGCCTGGTTTTTCCGGCGCCGATCTGGCCAACATGGTCAACGAAGCGGCGCTGAATGCGGCGCGTTACAACCGCAAGTCCGTCCTGATGCTCGATTTCGAGCAGGCCAAGGACAAGGTCCTGATGGGCGCTGAGCGCAAATCCATGCTGCTCACCGACGAAGAGAAGCGCGTCACGGCGTATCACGAAGCCGGACACGCTCTGGTCGCCGCGTTGCGCCTGCACGCCGATCCCCTGCACAAGGTCACGATCATTCCGCGCGGCATGGCCCTTGGCGTAACCATGCAGCTGCCGGAAGACGACAAGCACACCGTCACCAAGGACTACCTCGAGACGCAGCTCGCCATTCTCATGGGCGGCCGCATCGCGGAGGAAATCTTCCTCAAGCAGATGACGACTGGCGCTGGCAACGACATCGAGCGCGCTACCGATCTCGCCAGGAAGATGGTCTGCGAATACGGCATGAGCCGGCTTGGACCGCTGACCTTCGGCAAGAAGGAAGAGCAAATCTTCCTTGGCCGCGAGATCGCCCAGCATCGCGACTTCTCCGAAGAGACGGCACGCCAGATCGACTCCGAAGTCCGAAGCCTGGTCGACGAGGCCTACAAAGCGTCGTGGGAAATCCTCAACACCAATCAGCCGGTGATGCACAGGCTGGCGGTTGCGCTGCTGGAGCGGGAAACGCTCGATGCGAACGAAATCCGCGCGCTGATCGAGGGCAAGGATCTGCCACCGCTGCGGCCTTCTGGCGGTGGACCCGGCGTCATCGATGTGCAGCAGGTGCTGAAGCCCGACACAGGCCGTACCGGCACATTGCCGGAAGGCAGCCCGTCGCCTGCGTAATCGCAAAAAATGCAGAACGAAGGGCAGCTCGCTTGCGGGCTGCCCTTTTGCTTTGCCCGCTCTTCCTGTTCGCGCTTCTGCGAGAATGTTTGGAGCATGCGTTTGCGTCTTGCCGCGGTTGGTCTTCTCCCATTCCTCCTTGTGAGCGGATGCGGCTATCACACCGTCAATTCCGCGGTTCATTTGCCCGGCAACCTGCGCACTCTGGCGATTCCGGCGTTTAAGAACAACACGCAGTCCTACCACACGCAGGCGATCTTTACCGAGGCGGTGATTCGCGAATTCACCAGCCGCAGTGCGTATCGCATCGTTTCCGGCGAAGATGCGGATGCGGACGCGACGCTGCGCGGAACCATCGTGAGTTTCGCGATCACGCCGCTCACCTACGACAACACCACCGGACAAACCTCGAGTTACCTGATCACCATCGTGACGAAGCTGGAGCTGGTCGATCGCCAGGGAAAGACGATCTGGCAGAATCCGTCCTACCTGTTCCGTCAGCAGTACGAGCAGACCCAGGATCTGGCCAGCTACATTCAGGAAGACTCGGCGGCAACGCGGCGGCTGGCGCGAGAATTTGCGCAGGCAGCTGTGGCTGACATCCTGGAATCGTTCTAACTGCAGGCTGCAGGCTGCAGGCTGCAGCCGGTAGCCGGTAGCTTGACCCCCTCTCCCTTACTCTTTTGCTAAGTATATGAAAACAGGCTTGTTCGGTTTGGATTTTGAGGGTCTCTGCGGGCAAGTAGCAGAAAACAGGGCAGTTGGTTGAGGGCCTCAAAAAGCGAGTGACCTGCGAGCGAAATACCAGCAAAACTGCGAGAGGGTTAGGAGCGACAGCGAGAATCGAAGCAGGGGTACCCCCCTCCCCCCCGGGGTATCCGGCAAGTTGTTGAGAAAGCAGGGTCCAAAATAGTATCGAGTTTGATATCCCCCTCCTACCCTGGCGATTAGCGTACGAACGGCGAAACCGGGAACCGGGAACCGAGCCAACCGAAAACCGTGAAGCGAGAAACCGAGAACCGTGAAGCGAGAACCGGGAGCTAGGAACGGGAAACCGGGAAAAGCAGGCCGCAAGAGAAAAGCCTCGCTCGAGCGAGGCTTCGTGTTGCGATCCGCAGGGGGAAAATCTTTCTTTGCCCCTATTATTAGAATACCAAGTCCAGCCCTAAAGACCGCCAAAAATCTTTGAGGGCATTGTGGTGGAAGTGGCTTGGAATGAGGGACAAAACTTTCGTACCGTACGCGGAAAGCTTGACAAATTTTCCACATTTGGGGGTTTGGCTCGCTTTGGCGTGATCAAAGCGACCGCCGCTTCGGATCAATGGCGCTGAATAAGCCCCAAATCCGTAAGGCCGTTGACGAAGAACTGCATGGCGAGGGCGACGAGGAGGAGTCCCATGATGCGGACCAGGACGCGGATGCCGGTTTCGCCGAGGAAGCGGCGGACGTGATCGGCACCGGCAAGGACCAGGTAGCTGATGAAGGCGGTGATGGTGATGGAGCCGAGGATGGAGAGCATCTGCCAGTGATTCGGCGCCTGGCCGACGAGCACCATCACGCTGGAGATGGCGCCAGGACCGGCGAGCATGGGAATGCCGAGAGGAACGATGCCGGCGTCTTCTTTGGCAGCGGCTTCCTCGGTTTCGTCCTGAGATTCCTGCGTCGGAGAGCGGCGAGCCTCCATCATGTCGATGCCGATGAGCATCAGGATGAGGCCGCCTGCAATCTCGAAGGCGGGAAGCTTGATGCCGAAGAGCGAGAAGATGTACTTGCCTGCCAGGGCGAACGACATGAGGACGATGAAGCAGGTCAGTGCGGCTTTTCGCGCCATCCGGCCGCGACGGGCGGGCTCGACGCCAGAGGTGATGGCGATGAAGGAAGGGATGGCGGCGAAGGGATCGACGAGGAAGAAGATGGAGCTGAGCGCGAGCAGCGAGAACTTGACGTAGGTAGAGTTGAGGGCCTCTTCGGCGGCGGCGGTGGGGGAGACTATGACCGCAAGCTGCTGAATCAAATGAGGCTCGACGTGCATGTTGTGAGCTTAACTCAGGCATTCGATGCGCGGGTGGTGCGCAGGGTTCACGGAGTTGGGAAGTGAGGAAATTTGGGAGGGTGACCAGCACCTAACTACCGGTCAGGATTGGTTGTCCGGGGCGGCGATTTCCACAAACACATGGGCCATTGGAGCTTAGCTGGAACCTCGAGGATCGGGCGAGGTTTGGAAGGCGTCTTGCATTTTCCTCCGATGCGCGGACGGGGATTTCTCTCCGCGCCATGTTTTCGGGATTGCCCTCGCAGTGGATTTTTTCTGCAGGCCATGAATGGCGCCTGGACCAACGAGGACGAGCAGCCGCGAAAACGGACAATTCGAGCGGTTCATCAACGAAGAGGAGAAAACATGCCCGTGATGATGACCAAATCGGAAGACCTTGTTGACCAGCCTCCTGGGAACCGATCGATCCTGCTGGCCAGCGATTCGGAACGGCACGGCAAAATGATGCACCGGGCCTTGCAGCAACAGGGAATGGCGGTTGAATTTGCCGGAGATTATTCGCGGCTGGATGCGGCGCTGCAACAGCAGGCCTACGACATGGTGCTGCTGGAAGTGACCGGCGAGCATGCGGTGGAAGCGGCTGTGGCGGCTGCGCTGCGCGTGAAGCGCGCGAACGCGAATCAGTTTGTCGGATACCTGGCCGATGCCAGCCTCGAGACCAGCGGATTGGCGGGCGATGCGGTGTTTCCGCGCAGCGCGGCGCGCGTGGAGGAGGCGCTGCGGCGATTGCAATAAACGGCGATCGCGGCCGGCGATCCGGGGCGATGAGAGCCGCGGGATTGGTTCTTCAGCGAAAATTCAGGAACCCGGAGTAGTCTGGCTGGGCTTGCGAGGGGGCAGGCCCGTCATGAAAAAATGGCTCAAGGTTACGCCGGTCGCGGCGATTCTATGTGGGGCCGCGTTGGCGGCTGGGCCGGTGCGCGGTCAGAGTGCCGGCGCGACCGGCCCTTTTCACGTTGCGCAGGAGTGGAAAATTGGCGGCGACGGCGGATGGGATTACCTGGCTGTCGATCCACAGTCGAAGCTGCTGTATGTGACGCGGGGCAATCATGTCATCGTGGTGGATACCAGCGCCGGGAAGCAGGTGGCCGATATTACCGGGCTGCACGGGACGCACGGCGTGGTGTTTTCGTCGGATGGTGTGCATGGGTACATCACCGATGGCGGCGCGAACCAGGTAGCGGAGTTCAACCGGCAAACGAACACGATTGAGAAGACGATTCCAGCGGGAACGGGGCCGGATGGGGAGGTGTTTGATCCGGCGACGAAGACGGTGTGGGCGTTCAACGGACGCAGCCACGATGCAACCGTAATCGACACGGCGACGAATACGGTGGTAGCGACGGTGGCGCTGCCGGGAAAGCCGGAGTTTCCTGTTTCGGATGCGGCAGGGTTCATCTACGACAACATCGAGGACAAGAGCGAGATTGTGAAGCTGGACGCGAAGGCGCACACGGTGGTGGCGACGTGGCCGATCTTGCCGTGCGAAGGCCCGTCAGGGCTCGCGATCGACCGGGCGCATCGACGGCTGTTCGCAGTGTGCGACGGGAAGATGGCGGTGGTGGACGCGGACAGCGGGAAGGTGGTGGCGACGCCGACAATTGGGGATGGTCCGGACGCGGCGCGGTTCTCGACGAGCGACCAATTCGCGTTCAGCTCGAATGGCGCAGGGACGCTCACAGTGGTTCATGAGGACGATCCCGATCACTACACCGTGGTTCAGGACTTGCCGACGAAGCGCGGCGCGCGGACGATGGCGATGGATCCCGATGGATCGCATTTGTATCTGGTGACGGCGGAATTTGGTCCGCGGCCTGCGCCGACGCCGGAGATGCCGAGGCCCAGGCCGACGATTGTGCCGGGGAGCTTTGAGGTGATTGTGGTGGGGAAGTGAAAAGCAGCCTGTAGCTGGTAGGAGGAAGAGCCTCGCGTGTGACGCGAGGCTTTTTCTTTTTGGGCACAGAAGAGCGAGAGCGGAGCCGTTTCGCCCCTACACTGAATGCGGGCGATGAGCGCGGCGATTGAGTTTCGCAACGTGGGCTTTGCGACGGCGGAGGGACGGCTGCTGCTGGAGGGGATTTCGCTCGCGGTGGAAGAGGGCACGACGACGGCAGTGCTGGGCCGGAGCGGGTCGGGAAAGACAACGCTGCTGCGCACGGTAAACCGGATGGTGGGGCCGACGAGCGGGGATGTGCTGGTCGCGGGCAGGAGCGTGCGCGAGGCGGACCTGATCGCGTTGCGGCGGAGCATCGGGTATGTGATCCAGGAGACAGGGCTGTTTCCGCACATGACGGCGGAACGCGATGTGGCGCTCGTGCTGGAGGCAGAGGGTCGATCGCGCGAGGAGCGGGTGGGGCGCAGTCATGCGTTGTTGCACGCGGTGGGACTGGAGCCGCGGGAGTTTGCGGGGCGCTATCCTCATCAGCTGTCGGGTGGGCAACGGCAGCGGGTGGGACTGGCGCGGGCGCTGGCAG
>JBAVUB010000639.1:0-9116 GCA_049696575.1 Acidobacteriaceae bacterium
CTCAGCGCACCCTGGGCATAGCCGCGCCGCGTGCCGAGCGGCACATAGAAAGCGACTCCCACGGCCAGCAGCACCACCAGCAGAGGCGTGGGAAGACGAAGCCAGGCGGCGATCCAGCCGCGAAAGAGGAATAATCCGAAAGCGGCGAGCAGGCCGCAGCCCCAGGCGCCGCGATGCAAAAGGCGGTAGGCGGCGCTCTTCTCCTGAGGCGTGCTTTGCTGCGAGACGAGTTTGGCGGTGACAATCTGGAAGGCGAGCGTGCCTGCAGAGGCGAGGACGAGCAGCGTATAGACGGCGGCGGCGTGACCGAAAGCGCGAGGCCCGAGGAGTCGAGCGACCGTGACGTTGTATGCCACGTTGAGCGCGGCTGCGAGGCCGGATCCGGAGAGCAGCGTGAGGCTGCCGGCAACGATGCGGGCCTCGATGGATCTATAACTATCCGCCTGGGCAGTGGGCACGTTTCTCAGGTCTCCGGTGGGCTTACGGCGAATCCCGCCTGTCGCCCCGATGACCGGGGCGAGAAACCGCACGGGATTCAGACACCAGCTAAGGCGTGCTTGCAGCCTCTGTTCTGTCTTGGATGCGCAAGCCCACGCAGGCGCTGCCCGCAATGCGACGCCGGCTTGCCGCGATTGGGGTAAAACCCGCGGATCAATTAAGAAACAAACAGAATCGAGGACTTGGGCGCGCGATCAGACCGCTTTGTCCGCAGCCAGATCGTCGTCGGGAGTGAGGGGCGCGGGTTGCATGGTGAGAACCACTGCTGACGCCGCCTGCGGCTGTTGCTGCGCCCGCAGCGCTCGGATCAGCTCACCTTCAGGATGGCTGAAGCCGTAACGCAGCAGATCGATGGCGTATTGGGTGAGCGTGTAAGAATTCGTGTTGTACCAACAGCATTCCGCCATGCGCGGCGAGAGGCCGCAGAGGAAGCGAAGGCGGCCGATTCGGCCCGCCAGCACGGCGCTGACAAAACGATGGTTACCGTCGATGATGGTGAGCGGGCCGGATGCATCGACGCCGATGAGCAGCAGAGCGGGTGGACGGTAGCGATCCTCGCCGAGGCAGCGGCGGATAGAGGCGATTTTTGCCGCGAATGGATCGCGCGCCGGCCATCGCCGCACCCGGACGCGTTCCGCGACATGGGCAAGCTGGAAATCGCCGCGCGCAATGCGGCGCCAGCGGGCTCGTGGGAAGACGCGGATGGCGCGAATGTCCTCAGCGCCGATTTCCACTTCGTACCATTGCGTGTCCGGGGGAAGCTCGTTCCAGAGAGCGCGGTGGCGCAGGTAGAGGAGGGCTTTGCGCACGTTGTTGGCATTGCGGCTGCCAAGATCGGGATCGTGGACCAGAGTGCGGAGGGAGTGGCGATACCGGCCGTAGCCGGCATGATGGAGGTCGGCCTTCAGGAACTCCGAGATCGCTTCTTCCTCGCAGGAGCTGCGGACAAGACGAAGAGATCGCGCCCCGCCGGCCTCATCTTTGTGCTGGGCGCGCAGCGCTTCCCTGAGGAAGGGCGCAGCCACGAGCAGCAGCAGGAGAATCATCAGCACCAACTGCACCAGGATGACCTGTTCGAGCGAAGAATGGAAGCGGCAGATTCCCAGTACCACGGCAGCGCTCCAGGCAAGCTGCAGCAAGCTGGTATTCGCAACCTTCCACGACATCTCGTACGTGACGATCACCGTGCAGAGTGAATAGACGATGCAGGCGAAAGCCTTCAGCGAAAGCAGCCACGGCAGTCCATGATGGCCGGGGACGAAGAAGGCCGCGCCGAAGAAGAGCGTCCAGATGCGCGTGGGCATCATCAGCAGGCCGAGAGCCATGACCAGCCCGACTGCCAGCACCAGTACGAGAGAGGTCGCCAGCAGAGAGAGGCTGCGGCGATCCTCGTGGCGTGACCCAGCGACAACCGGGAACATACTGTTCACGATCGCGGAGGAGAAAGTGTAAATCACGCGGCCCACGAGCGCGACGGCGGCGTAAAGGCCGGCAACGGCGGGCAGGAAGAAATGCTTGACCAGCACCATGTCGGCGTTGTTGATGATCATTTGTCCGGAGAAGAAGACCAGAGCCTGTGACATTTCACGGAAGGCATGAGCGAAAGTGATCGGATTGGGCATGGCGGCCTCCAGTTTGGGGGCAATGGCCAACCAGGAAAGAACCGAGGCGGCAGCATTCGCAGCAATGATGCCGGTGACGCCGGCGCCGGCAACAACCATGAGAAACGATCCAACGAGGCGCACAACCGCCTCGAGAACCAGATTGGCGGCCAGCTTGCGGAATCCGTACGCGCCCTGAATGTAGCCGCGCCGGGCTCCGAGGGGAACGTAGAAGGCCGCGCCGATAGCAATAAGTACAATGAGGATCGGGCTGGACAAAAGCAGATAGTCCGAGATCGCACGTTCGAACAGCAGCAGGAAGAGCGCCACCATCCCGCCCCATACCCAGGCCTGGCGGTTGAGGCTGCGGCAGACCGCGCCAGCCTCAGCAGGCGTGCGCTGCTGCGCGACAGTTTTTGCGGCAACGAGCTGGAAGGAAAGCGTGAGCGCGGAGACGAGCGTCAGCAGCGCATAGATGACAGTGGCCTGACCGTAGTCCCGCGGCCCGAGAAAGTGAGCGATGAGGACGTTGTAGGCCAGACTGAAAATCGTGGCCAGGGTCGATCCGGAGAGCAGGACTGCACTTCCGGCCACGATGCGGACCCGAAGTGCACCTGAACTTTCTGCTGGACCATCCAACACGTTTAAGTCTCCATTTGTGGGAATGGGGTCCGCATAGCCGACATCAAGGGCATAGAAGTTCAGCCTGAAGACTCGGAATCGATGCGAAGAGAGATGAGCAGAGACATAAGTTGTGGCGGTCGAAAGCCACTCTCTTAAGATGCTGTTACAAAACTCGCAGGATGTCCCTGAGCGGGAGGCGCTGCGGCGCAGAACTAGGGTGGCGGCCGAGTGGCAGCGATCTCCCGCAGAGATGCGGGAGGATTCTGGCCGCACGCGGGGATCCCCGGTTCAATATCGGTGCCTTCTTCATAGTCGTTCCATGTTTCGACGAGAACAAAAGGGATGACCTGGTTTGCGGGGAAGAATTTTCTCCACAGAGTGAGAGTGTCGCGAAGGCTCTGGCCGCAGCGCGCAGAGATATGCCGGTTCAGCCCCCAGGAGGCGCGATGATCGTCAAACTGCGACCATGCTCCTCCCACGATGATTTTGTCGGGATAGTCCTTGCCCATGGTGCGATAAAAATCGCTGAGGTAGTCTTCGCCCCAGTTAGCGCCCGAAGAGGACCAGCCTTTCGCCCCGGGGTTGACCCAGGCATAGAAACCGTCGAAGGCGGAGACGTATTTTCCCGGCAAATTCTCCTGGATAAGGAAAGGCGCCGGTTTCCACTGGTTCAGCGCGGCGCGAACCTGGTCCCAGTTCGTGTTGTCGCCGTGCGGAAAGACGAAGATGACCGGCCGTCCGCGATACGTCAGATAGGCTTCGTGTCCGGGCGCGTCGGGGATCAGATACTTGTTGCGAAAAGCGGTGAGGTCGGCGATGGCTTCGTCGGCCGCGCCCACTTCCAGGTCGGATTCGTCGTACATCATGGCAACGTGAAAGCCATTCTTCGCCGCCGTGGTCTGCAAAAGGGCATAGCTCTGATCGATGTACGGCTCGCGATCGCCATACCAGTCCATCAGGAACGCCGAGATCCCCAGCCCCTTGGCCTCTTCGATCTGCTGCTGGATTTTTGCCGGGTCGTGCGACGAATATCCGATGGAGATATGGCTGGGCAGGCCGAACCAGCCCTCGTAGACGGCCATCAGCTCGGGCGCGGAACCCGCGGCCGTGTACTGCAGGTGGACAGGCCGCGTACAGCCGGAAACCAGCAGCGACAAGGAAAGCAGAACCCACCGGGCAGGCGAAACTCTACGCAGCATGGTTCCTCATGGCAAGGGCAGTCCGGCTATCGGTTTCGGCAGCCACGGCTTCTCCACAGCGATAGACCTGGTTGACGATCGACATGGGCCGGTCACGCACCTCGTCATAGACACGGGCGAGATACTCGCCCACGATGCCGAGACAAAACAGCAACATGGAACCCACACTGAAGACCGCCGCGGAGACAGCCAGCGCCGCCGCAGCGATGCCTCCGCCGACCAGCAGCGAGGATAGGCCGAGAACGAAAACCAGCGATACCGAGAGACAGGCCAGCGCGAAGCACAGGCGCAGCGGCTTGTAGCTGAAGCTGGCCACGGCATCCATCGCGTACTTGATGCGGCTGATGAACGAGAGCTTGCCGTCGCCCGCCAGACGGTCGCGCCGGTCATACCAGACAATGGCGGTCCTGCCGCCAATCCAGGCGCGCAGGCCGGGCAGATAGCGATTGCGCTCGCGCAGACCATTGATCGCATCCAGCGCCTGGCGGTCTATCAGGCTGAAGATGCCGGCGTCGAGCGGAATCGGGTAATCGGAAATCGCCGAGAGGACCCGATAGAAAAGCGGAAAAAGCTTGGCCAGCAGCCAACGCCTTTCCTGCCGGCTGCGCCGCACCGCGACTACGATCTGCGCTCCCTCCCGCCAAGCCGCGATCAGCTGCGGCAGGATTCCCGGAGGATCCTGAAAGTCGCCGTCCATCACGATGGCGGCGTCGCCCTGGGCGGTGCGCAGGCCTGCGTGGATGGCGCCCATGTGCCCCCAGTTGCGCGACAGATCGACGACGACAACGTGGGGGTCATGCTGCTGCATCTCGCGAAGGATGTGAAGGGAAGAGTCGATCGAGCCATCGTTGACGTAGACCACTTCCCAGCTCTCGTCGATGTCGCACAGGGCTTCCGCAACCGCCGCGTGAAACGTGGTGACGAGTTCTTCCTCGTTGTAAATCGGCACTACAACCGAGATCATGCTGTTGCTCCTGCTCGGGCCTGACCGAGGGATTGTCTCGCTGGAGCCCTCCTCATGAAGCCCCGGTTCCCCTGGGGGGAGCGCAGCGTCGTGAGCCTGTCCAGTGCAACTCGGGCTTGCGAGGGGGGAACCTCAGACCTTTGACATCTGAACCCCTGTCGGGTGTGCGGGCAGGTAATCGGAGTCCGTTTGCTTTCCGTGGGTTTGGATGCGTTAAATCGCGGCTGCGTTTCCATTGGGTTGAGCCTGAAAGATGCGGATTGCCCAGCGCGTTTCTGTAGGCGTAAGCACGACCACGTATCGCGCACGGACCGTTTGTGCAGCCAAAATTCCATGAGCGTCGAGCGTCTGCTGCTCATACTCGACGTCATCGATGATTTCGAGCGAACCGCCTCCCGGCCGGTAGAAGACAATGCGCAGATCGTGAGAGCGATCCTGATAAAGCGTATGCAGGCCCAGCCTGGCCTGCTGGGCGATGGCGGCGGCGAGCGCGTCATGGGCGCTTCCCACAAAACTCCGGGAAAGCAGATCCGGCTGATTCTCCTCGAACGCCGCGCGGAAGTTCCGCCACGCCTCGAGGTAATCGCGAACCACAGCTGTCTGGGTCATGCGGAAATCGTTGGCTGCCTGGCCGCTGAAGGGTGCGCCCGCTACATCTGGCGGCTCCACGCGCACCACTGCATCCTCGCCCCATGAGGCAGCGGGCAACAGCAGAGCGCAAGTCAGTATGAGAACTCGCTGGATCATGGGCGGCTCCAGTGAATCTGATTCCCGGCCACCACCCCGCTGGCCACAGAGATAGTCGCTCCGGGATGCGCAGGCATGGCGATGCTGGCCACATCCTTTTTCAACGGCACGTCGGCCGTCGTCTGCATTCCGTTGTAGCTCTCGGTAAATGTGACGATGGTGCCGTCGGAAACCGGATTGCCGCTGCAGTCGCGCACCGGAGCGGTGCCTACTTCCAGCATGTTGCCTTTCGGCGTGGCCGTCACTGACAGGTTGCAGGGATCGCCGGGAACTTCCTGGATCACGCGCCTGTTCGACGCATCGCCTGCGCGGGCAACAAACTCCGCTTTGCCTGCCTGGGGCGCCGAGTCCATCTCCACCCACGCCACACCGTCATGTGCGGTCGTGGCTCGCGTCTGCGGCGGACCGGAGGATCCAGAGAGAGTGAATGACACCGAGGTCGGGGCGACGATGAGATTGCGCCACCCGTCGAAGAGATACACCACTCCGCTGACGGCATTGGACAAACCCACCGGCAGGCGCGACGGTTCGGCCAGAAAGGCAACGGATTTTGGCGCAGGCCCCGGCGTCACGGCCAGCAAACCGCTCTGCGGCGACGAACCGGTGAGAATCACAGAGTAGATGCCGGCGTTCTTCAGCGTGCCCACGGCAAACAACACCGGTTCGCCGAGTTGCACTTCACGGCGCAGAGACTGGCCCGAACCCACGATGAAAAGCTCGGCAGAGCCACTTCCCGAGGTTGGGATCGCGAACGCGCTGCCGGCTACGACGGACGGGGGCAAAGTCATGCTCGCACTTTGCGCGACACGCGGCGAAACTGCCGCGAGCGCGCCAGCCAGCAACAACGAGGCCCAAACGGAAGTCACGCGTTGCCCCTCGCCACCCAGCTCGCCACCACGGTTCGTTCGCTGCTGACCTGGCTCGCAAGATCCTCGGGCACCTGAATGCTGAAATCAGCCGGGATCTGGGGGCGCATGGCGTGATCGATGTACTGGCTGGCGACCCAGACGACCTGGCCGTTCTTGTCGTAGAAGATCGACAGCACGTGCGCGATGTTGATCGTTTCACCGCTTTGGTCGCAGACCTGCCCGGTCAGTTCCGGCACAGGCGCAGTCACGAATTTCTGATTCTGGACCTCAACCACGGGGTCGGCGGAAGCGGGAACGAGCGCGCCGAGGGGGTGCATCTGAATCGTGTGTACCTGGGAGAGCTCGACGCCGGGGAATCGAATGAGGAAAGGCGTCACTTGTTTCGGCAGCAGCGTGTGCACGATCTGGTCGAAGGCTGACTCTTCGCCCAGCGTAGCGCCGTTGGACCCAACCAGAGTGGCGCGCACGTTGACGTACGCGGGCACCGTGTCGTCATCCATGAGCTCGCCTAACACGTAAACGCCGTCGGCGCGGTTGAGGGGATGCATGTCCACAATGCGGACATTCGGCCCCTGCACGCTCTGCTCGCCCCAGTCGTCTCCGGGTCCGGGCCAGATAATGTCCCAGCGCAGGAAGTTGTCAGCGATCACCTGAGGCGGAAGCTGCGGATTTTTTCTCAGCGGCCACTCCACCTGCCAGCGATCCCCGCTGCGGACGACGTGTAGCTGCCGGGTGGTCTCCACAGGACCGACGACGGTGGACCAGTGCATGCGCATCTCGACTTCGGCGTCGCCGGCGGTTTCGCTCAGCGGGCGCACATCCACAGTGGTCAGATCCGCATAGGTAAGCACGTCGAGCGTAGAGCCGGTCAGGTCGTGCTGAAACTCTGGCTCGGAGAAGTCGGCCTTGTTGGCCAGGTTGTCGTACGCGTCCTGCCACTCCTTTTGGCGAATGCGGATGCCGAGGTCGTGGACTGCATCCTCGGGAGTGGAAGGCGCGCGCAGCAGGTTGTCCTGGCTCAGGCCGGAGTTGTCTCTGCTGTTGCCCGCGAAATACACCGCCGTCGGAACAGGATCGACCGTCCCGACATAACACAGGGCTCCGGTGGCCGCAAACACCGCGATAGCGAGAATGGGTCCGCCGTTCACGATGCCATCCTCCCAAAAAGACTGAGCGGCTCGTTTTCGCGTCTGGCCGGTTCTTCCTCATCGTCCTGGCTGCGTCTGCGTTTCTTATCCGGGATGAGCAACAGGAGCAAAGCGGCAATGCTGCTGCCAAACGGCAGCGTGCCCCACAGGATTCCCTCCCAGTGCGGCGGGATCAGCGCCTGATTCAGGGGCGTGGCCGGAGGAATGCCGTCCTTCGACCAGATGGTGATGGCGCCGTTATCCACCTCGTCCACCTGGCGCCAGCCAGCGAACTCCAGCAGTGGCTCGAAATACGGATCGCGGACGAAGATCCACTTCAGGCCGTAGCGATAAGCGTGGTGCAGAATGGCCTCCAGTGCATTCATCCCGTTCTGACCGAAGTATCTCGAATTATTCAGCGAGCCTCCGCCGTACTGCATGAGCTCGGGCAGGCGGCGCTCGGAATACCACTCGCCGTCGACGCTGCTCGCGTCCGTCAGCATGGCGAGTTGCGAAAGCTTGTTGCCGAAGCCCAGCGCGATATAGCGATATTGATCGTGACCGCCGCGATTGAGCCACTGCGCCACCGGGTGCATGTCGAACTCCATGGTGTCTGTCGGGCGCAACACAATCCAGCCGATCGCCCCGCCGAAGCTGATCAACGCCAGAATCGCCAGAGGGAAGGCCGCGCGCAGGCGGAAGCGATCCACCAGATCCGCCACCAGCGCCCCGAGGATGGGCAGCGCCAGCAGCGTGGCCCAGTAGGAGAAGCGTTCCATGGTCAGGACCTGGAACGCGCGGCCCAGCAGCCAGACTCCCACTGGCGTGGTTCCGCCCAGGCCAAGCAGGAAGCACACCCAGAATCCAAACATGAGGGGACGCAGACGCGGAACCATCGAGCCCCGAATGATGATAAACGGCAGCGCGAGAATCAGCGCGCCGTAAGGAACAAGGAAATAATTAACCGCCCAGAAAGGGCTGAGAATAAAACTGGCGCGGCTGGCGTGGGGAATGGGCGTCTGCGTCACCGCGTAGCGGAGCAACGACATCCAGAAGGGCAGAAGAACCACCGCTACGGCAGCGCCGACCACGATGGTGATCGCCAGCCCGCGCAGAATCACGCCCGCCACGCTGGCTTCCTCGCCCTCTTCGTTTTTTCGATCCATCAGGGCCAGCGCCAACACAGGCAGCGCGAACAACATCGAGCCGAAGAGCAGCGTAAGGTGGTGCACCGATGCGGCTGCGGCGAAGAGAACCGTAGCCTTGAGGAAAGGCCGGAAGCCGCCGAAGCGCAGCCATTCGTACAGGTACGGAAGCGCGAGCAGATAGAGCGGCGCGGCGCAGGTGGTGCCAATCTGACCGGCGTTGTAGACCAGGAAGCTTTCCGACCCGAGCAGTACGCTGGCCAGCGCGGCAAATGAGGCGGCGCGCGGGCTCACCCACAGGCACGCAAATCGATAACTGCCCACGCACAACAGCAGAATCCC
>JBAVUB010000640.1:0-3437 GCA_049696575.1 Acidobacteriaceae bacterium
CACCGACGGCTCCATCAGCATTTTCTCCCTCGGCTCTGGAGTGCCCTCCCTCGTCACCACCAGTAACGCCGGTTCCTCCGGTCCCCTCTGCGTTCTTGCCGAACCCAATACCCATCGTTACCTCTACACCGCCGATTACATCGGCGGCACCATCGGCGGCGCCGAACTCGACCCCTCCACCGGAACCCTCATCACCAACCAGGGTTCCCCTTACGTCTCCGCAGGTCAGCCCACCTGCGTGGCCGCCATCACCCACCCCGGCGGCAACAAGAATGGGCTTTAGGCGGCGCTTATGAACTTTTCCGCCCACAGTTTTTCCCCGGCTCCCCCGCCGGATTCTAGAATGGAACGAAGTTCCCGCGAGGGACGAAGGAAAAGCATGAAGTTTGCGAGAATCGGTCAGCCTTTACTGGCCGTGGCAACGTGTCTGGGGCTCGGCTTCGGCATCACCTCCTGCAGCCCAAGCCAAACCATCGACTATGTGTTTGTCACCTCCAACAGCGCCGGCGGCAACGGCCAGGTCAGCTCCTGGCACGTCGATTCCGATTCCGGCGCGCTGAGCCAGGTTGCCGGCTCGCCCGTTTCTTCCCAGGGCGTGAACCCCGTCGCCGAAGTTCCCTCCCCCAACGGCCAATTTCTCTACGTCGCCAATCATGGCAGCAATAACGTCGCTGAATTCATCATTGGCACCGATGGCCAGCTCTCCTCTGGCCACACCTACACCACGCCCGGCTCCGAACCCGTCGCCCTCGCCATCAATACCGCGGGCACCCTGCTCTTCGTCCTCGATTTCTACGGCCCCGGATTCACCGACTCCGCTCCCGGTCCCGGCGCGCTCGTCGTCTTTCCCATCGGTTCCGACGGCTCTCTCGGGACCCCCGTTTCCTCCGGCGGCCAGTCCTATACGACCCTGCAGTGCTTCCCCACCGGCGTGGTCATCGCTCCCAACAGCAGCTTTGCCTACGTCTCCAACACCAACTCCTTCGTCGTCACCAGTTCTCCTCCCAGCACTGCAACGCCGCCTCCCACGCCCTCCACCTGCCCCGCCAACGGAACCATCTCCGGTTTCTCCGTCAGTTCCTCCGGCGTGCTCGCCAGCGTTCCCGGCAGCCCGTTCTCCGCCGGAACCACGCCCACCGGCATCGCCATCGATGTCACTAGCCGCTTCCTCTACACCACCGACAGCGTCCAGAACCAGCTCATCGCCTACCAGATCCTCGCCGGAGGCCCTCTCCAGCCCCTGACCAACGGCCCCTTCTCCACCGGCACCTTCCCCGTCAACCTGGTCATCGATCCCCGCGACGAATATCTCTACGTCTCCAACTACAACGCCTCCACCGTCAGCGCATTCTCAATCTCCCAGGCCTCCGGTCAGCCGTCTGCCCTTGCCTCCAATGTCTTCGACACGCGCGACCCAGGGCCCACCTGCATTCTTGTCGATCCGGCGTTCGGCCGTTTCGTCTACGCCTCGCTCTCGCAGTTCAATGCAGTGGCTGCGGCGCAGCTCAATCCCAATACCGGAGAACTCACCAGCGTCCAAAATTCCCCCTACGCCGTCACCGGGACCGCAACCTGCGTCGCCGCCGTTCCCCACGGCAACCACGCCACCCAGTACGTTTCATCGACTGCCGGCCAATAACCCGCACAGACAAAAAAGCAAAAGGCCGCCAGTCCTGGCGGCCTTTCTATGCTTTTCACTAAGCGCGTCTCGCTAAAAGCTCTTTGCTGAAAGCTTCTCGCTAAACGTCTCTCGCTCGTCGGTCCCTCGCCTTTGTCTCGCTTTTCACTAAACGCTGCTCGGCACTATTGAACTTTCTCCAGCCTGCCCAGCACCAGCTGCTGGTTACCCGTCTCAATCACTACCGCCTGCGTTCCATCCACCACATACAACGTGAACCCGTCGCCCGTCGTCCCTGCCCCAGGCGCAAACCCCGCGAGGCTTCCCGTGAACACGCCAGTCGCGCTCGCCGCGAAGCTTCCGCTCACCGCGAAATCCGCTGCTCCATTGGCATTGTCCACAAAACCGGCTACCGCATCGCTGCCGCCGCTCGCGCTCAACGTCAACGGACCCTCCACGCCCAGCTCGCCATACAGGCCGCTCGGCACATACTCCATCCCGTTCAGACCATAAGTCCCGCTGAAGGATGCCGCCGTGAACGGCGTCGCCTGCTGCTCGAACACCTGACCCGCAAAAATATCGTCGGAGTCGTCCGAGAGCAGCAACCCATTCCCATCGCCGGTCAGATAAACGCGCATGGAGTAGACAGGGCTCGATCCGCTTGTCAAATTCGACACGGTCATCTTCCCCGTCGCGTCCACCGTCCACTGCCCCGACACGGGATCCTGCGCCCCGCCGCCCGACACATCGTTCCAGCTCAGTGTGCCCGTCACCGTACCGTTCGCGCCCAGCGTCAGAACCCCGGCGATGTCCAGCGGTCCATGCTCATCGCTGCCCTGCGCGCCGAACACATAGCTTGTTCCCGCGACCGAAGCCATCGTGAACTTCCCTGTGTTCGTGCCCTGCCCCAGCGCTGTCCCACCCAGCACCCCCTGGAAATTCGCATCGTCGACAGCATCTTCCGTCTCGATCAGTCGCATGTGCGTCGCATCCACGACGTACCCCGCAAGATACACCGGTTGCAGCGTCGATGAGCCCGTTCCTGGATACAGCTTGATCGTCACCCGGCCATACGGATCCGGCGCGGAAACCGTACTCGCGCCCACTGCATCCTCGCCGCTTAATCCAGCCTCCCCGTCCAGAACGTCGAGCTCGCTGCCCTTCCCCGAGATTCCCCCCGCGCTGTCGATGTTCACCACCCCGCCGATCCACGCTGGGTCGTTGTACTGATCCCCGCCGAACAGCGACAGCGCATACCCGCCCGCCGGCGCCGCGGTGCTCGTCTGCAAATCGAGCGTCCCCGTCGCTGGCATTCCATCGAGCCCCGCCACGAACCCCTGCGCTCCTGTGCGCAGCGTCCCGTTTATCGTTTCCAGCTCAGCGCCGCCAACCTGAATCCTGACCTCCATGTTCCCATCCGGGGTGGTCGCATAGGTGCCGCCCGTGATCGCCTGCTGCGCGGTGTACAAGTTGCTGCCGTCATCAAAGCCGTCATCGGTGTAATACGCGGTATCCTGCTCCCCGCCCGTGATGGCGCCGTTGCTCGCCACCAGCACTCCCGTATAAAAGCTCGCGTTCGACCCCGGCTGTCCGGCGATCTGGAAAACATACGTCCCGTTCGCCAGCGTCGCCGCGGCCGCCGTGATCGCGATGCTCGTCGATGCTGACTTCGTCGGATCTGTCACCGACGTGACCGCGACTGTCACGTTCCCGCCTGGCGGAATCGCAGTTGGCGCCATATACGTCGTCAGCTGTTCGTTGCTCGTCGTCGCTGGACCAAATGAACCGCACGACGATCCTCCGCACGTCACCGTCCACG
>JBAVUB010000641.1:0-2978 GCA_049696575.1 Acidobacteriaceae bacterium
CCTCCGCTCCGCGGCCGCCGTGGGGCTCCCCGTGATCCAGCACGCCGAGGACACGCGCCTCACCGCCGGCTGCACCATGAATGCAGGGGCGCTCGCCTTTCGCCTCGGCCTGCGCGGCATGCCCGTCGAGGCGGAGTCAGGTTTGGTCGAGCGCGATATCGCTCTGCTTCAGCAGGTGAGAAACGGCCATCTCCACGTCGCGCACATTTCAACCCGACGTGCCCTGGATGCGGTCCGCGAAGCTCGCAACCAGGGCCTGAACGTCAGCTGCGAGGTCACGCCGCATCACTTCGCGCTGACCGAAAACCGCGTCGGTCTCTACGACACCAACGCGAAGATGAATCCGCCGCTGCGCGCCGAAAGCGATCGTGCCGCCATGATCGAAGGCCTCCTCGACGGCAGCATCGACGCCATCGCCACCGATCACGCGCCCCACGCCTCGCACGAGAAGGAGCAGGAGTTCGACCGCGCCCCCAACGGCATCACCGGCCTCGAAACTGCGCTGGGCCTCGCGATTCAGGTGCTCCACGTCCGGCACAAAATGTCCCTCGTCAAAGTACTGGCGCTGCTCAGCCAGCGTCCCGCGCTGGCGCTCGGGCTCAAAGCGGGCAGCCTCGCCCCCGGCTCGGCCACTGACGTCGTCGTCTTCGACCCCGCGGAGAAATGGATATTTCGCGCCGCAGACTCCCTGTCGAAATCGAAGAACACGCCTTTCGACGGACACGAGTTACAGGGCCGCGTTCACCTCACCATCAGCGAAGGCCACATCACCTTCCGGCGCTAGGGTGCGCATTCCAACTCTGCTCGATCCTCTCGAGCCATTTCCCCGTCGCCGAATCCGCATAAGGCCTCGCGCAGCGAGGCGACGGTAGAAGCCATGGCCTTCAGGCCATGGACCAAAGCCTCAAAGCAGAACGAGCTTCAGCCCCGGCTCACAAAACTTCCTCAGCGCCCCTTCTTCTTTTTCCCGAACTTCCGCGGCGGTTTGTAACGGCTATTGTGACTTTTCCCGGATTTGCCAGCCGTAGCCGCCGCCTCTTTCCGCGCCGCTTTTGCGCGCTTCTCCTCGCGCCGCGCCTGCTTGCCCTTTCCGGGCGGCCCTGCCGTCGCCTCTCTCCTGACTCCCGTCTCCTCATCCAGAATCGAGAACTGCAGCCGCCGTTCAACCGCATCCACGCGATCCAGAATTATGCGCACCCGTTCCCCTACTGAAAACTTCCGCCCCCAGCGGTCCCCGATAATCTGCCGCGTGTTTTCCCGGTACGTATAGCGGTCGCTGTCGAAGAGCCCCAGGCTCTGCAACGGCACCAGCCCCTCGACAAACAAATCGTCCAGTTCCACAAACAGTCCGTACTTCGTCGCGTTCAGGATCATGCCGCCAAACGCCTCGCCCACGCGGTCGCGCATGAACTTGATCTTCTTCCACTCCACCAGCTCACGCTCCGCATCCGCCGCCCGGCGTTCGCTCTCGCTCGATTCCTGCCCGATCGCCGCTAACTCGCCCTCCGCAATCGGCTCAAACAGCGGCCCCCGAGAAGGCGAGTGCTCCCTCTGCCCGTGCGGCTTCGCCTCGTGCCGCGTCGTCGGCGAATGAGGCTCCCCTTTCGCCAGCACCCCATGCCCCTCCACGCCCGCCCGCAGCAGCTCCTTCGTAATCCTGTGCACGATCAGATCCGGATACCTTCGGATCGGCGAAGTGAAATGTGTATAGCACGGAGCCGCCAGCGCAAAGTGGCCTTCGTTCTTCTCGCTGTACCGTGCCTGGCGCAGCGATCGCAACATTAAGTACGAAAGAATCCGCTCCTCCGGCTTGCCCGCAATCTTCTCCGTCAGCTTTTGATACATCCGCGGCGTGATCGGAATCTCGCCCGGCACCTCATAGTTGCGCGGCGCGCGTCCTCCGCCATGCTTCTGCTCCCGGCGTTCGCTGCGCATGCGAAACGTCCGCACCGGCAGGCTACCGATCCCCAGCGAATATCCAAACGCCGCCGCAATCTCCTCAAACTCCACCACGCGGCGCGACTCCGGCTTTTCGTGGATCCGATACAGCGACGGCACCCCCAGGTTCTCAATCCACGAAGCCACGCACTCATTCGCCGACAGCATGAACTCCTCGATCAACCGGTGCGCCCAGTTCCTCTCCGCCCGCGTGACCGACTTCATTGCCCCGAACTCGTCGAACTCGATCAGCGGCTCCGGCAAATCGAAATCAATCGACCCACGCCGGTCGCGCTTGCGGTTCAGAATCCGCGCCAGGTCCATCATCCGATCGAACTCCAGCGCCAGCGGCGCAAACTCCGCCCGCGCCTCGGCATCGCCCGAAATAATCGCGTGCACCTGCGTGTACGTCATCCGCCGCGCCGAGCGAATCACGCCCTCCGTAATCTCGTACCCGAGAATCTCCCCCTGCGGATCGATGCGCATCAGGCACGAAAGCACCAGGCGGTCTTCATCCGGCCGCAGGCTGCAAATGTCCGTCGAAAGTTCCTGCGGTAACATCGGGATCGCCCGATCCGGAAAATAAACCGATGTCCCCCGCAGCCGCGCCTCCAGATCGAGCGCCGTGCCCGGATGCACATACTGCGCCACGTCGGCAATGTGAACCTGCAGTTCCCAAATGCCGTCGTCGCCGCGCCGTACCAACACCGCATCGTCAAAATCCCTGGCCGTCTCGCCGTCGATCGTCACGATCGCCAGCTCGCGAAAATCCCGCCGCCGAGCCGCAATCGCAGAATCGAAGTGTGCCACAGCACGCGCCTCTTCGAGTACCGCGTCGGGAAATACCCGTGGCAGATGATGCTTGCGAATCACCATCTCCACATCGACGCCAAAATCGTCCTCGGCCCCCAGCACCTCCACCACTCGCCCCCGCGCGGCTCTCGTCGGCGTCGGCCAGTCCGTGATCTCCACGTCGACCACCAGCCCCTCAAGGTCGGCGTGATGCCGCGCCGCCCGCGCCTCCGCGCCCAGCACTCGAT
>JBAVUB010000642.1:0-2661 GCA_049696575.1 Acidobacteriaceae bacterium
TCGCCCGCTCCACCGCGGCCCTCGGATATGTCTCCACTCCCCCTCCACTGGAGACATCCTCGCCGCACGCTATGCGGACATTTCATTTGCTAATTCCACCGGACATATCATGTGCTAACGACAGGGCCACTTCACTCGCCTGTACGTCGCAGGCTTTTGGAAGTATGGTGCGCCCTGAGAGATTCGAACTCCCGACCTACTGATTCGTAGTCAGTTCTGGGCATCTTTGCATCAAGTCGAAGTATGTCGCGTGAAATCGCAAATACCCATTATCCATGCGGGTATGATGCACATTTGATGTTTGCAGTACGTAGCAGTATGCGGTACTAAATTCCACCCCCAACAGCCACCAGAACAGCCACCGAATTCTGGTGAACTGGCCGGCTGACCGAGGTACAATTCGGTCAGTGGGAACAGCCACCGGAAGGGGAGCGAATGAGGAAGCCGAAGCGGGAAGAAGAGGAAAAGGCCAGGGGGATTTTCGAGCGGCCAGCCGGATCGGGCGTTTGGTGGATCGTGTACTACGCGGGCGGGGTCAGGCACCGTGAGAAGGTCGGGCGGCGTGGCGATGCTATCAAGCTGTACGGGATTCGCAAGGCTGACGCGCTGCGGGGCAGGAAGCTGCCGGAGCTTCAGCCGTCGAAGATCGTTCGCTTCGCCGATCTTTCGAACCTGGCCGTTGCCCACGCCCGGACTCACCTTCACACCGTTCACGATTACGAATGGAAAGACAAAGTGCTCCGGGAGCATTTTGCCGAACGTTCCGCCGAGTCCATCACGCCTCAGGACATCGACCAATTTCTGACCAAGCTCAAACTGTCCAACGCAACCTGCAACCGCTACCGCGCTTACATTTCGCTGGCGTACCGCCTGGGGGCGGAGAACGGCAAAACGGCTGTCAATCCGGCACGTCTCGTGCGGGCGCGGAAAGAGGACAACGCCAGATTCAGGTACCTCAGCAAAGACGAGTACGCCAAGCTGCTCAAGATCATCCGCCGTGACAACCCCGACCAGGTGCCCGCGTTCATCGTGTCCATCTATACCGGGATGCGTTGGGGCGAACAATTCTCGCTGACATGGAACCAGGTAGACCTCGAGCGGAAGGTAATCCGCCTGACAAAAACCAAGAATGGCTCGGCTCGGAATGTGCCACTGAACAGCATCGCGCTGGACGCTCTCGTGAAACAGCACGCCGCCGTGCCCCACGGTGCCAGCGATCCGGTATTCCCGCGCCCCGGCCCGCGCTCAGATTGCCGCTGGTGGTTCGAGCCCGCGCTTACGGAAGCGAAGATCGCAGACTACGTTTGGCACAGCAACCGGCACACATTCTGCTCATGGCTGGCGCTGGCCGGGGCTTCGATCAAAGAGATTCAAGTTCTGGCCGGTCACAAGAGCATCACCATGTCTGCCCGCTACAGTCACCTCTCGCCTGAGGCATCCGTGTCCGCGTCGGAGCGCATGGTGGGCGTCATCGGATCATAGTGGTTCGCCGACGCGAACCGCACCAGTTCCGCGTGGGGGATCATGATTTTTTTGCCGAGGCGGCGGGTGGCAAGTTTCTTGCCGCTGATGAGGTAATCCAGGCTGCGGACGCTGATGCTGAGTTGACGAGCCGCTGATTTGCGGTCGTAGAGGATGCGCGGCTCATCGCGCTGGGCAACTGTCGTCATTTCATCTGGCACCTTCCCTTCGGGCTAACTCACGGTCGCTCTGGTGGCGGGCCGTTACGTTGGTTGAAATAAGAACCCGGCCCCGAGGTACGCCATCTCGGAGCCGGAGCCGGAGCCGCGCCTGCGATGCGCGACGACGATCTTAGTTCTGATCCGCTTCGTCCACCACGCCATCCTCAGCCGCCTCTGCGGCCTTTTCATAGGCTTCTTCGTCCTCAGCATCACCGATGAGGTTAAGCCAACCATTGGCACCGCCCGGATCATGCTTAATGGCGACGAGAATGTCCGAGTCAACCTCAATCGCCTCTGCCGCCCGCTCAAAGGCGGCGTCCTGTTCCCGTGCCCACGCTTCGATGTCGGCGATTGGAAACACGGGAGCGGCGTAATTTGGGGACTTGCGGTCGATCCGGGGCGATCCGAGTGACTCCCACACCCGCATCACGACCTCGTAGGCATACCAGGATGATGGCGCCTCAGTGTTCGCGACCAGATTGCTGTAATCGCTGCACCCACGCTTCTGAGCGTCCGTGAGCCCGTCGAACCACCCACCTATATCCGTGGGATCGACGTAGATGGCGTAGTCACCCCGGTTATGTTCACTTTTGTTGGCGTTATCAGCGATCCAAATCCAGCCCTGCTTGTATTTCCATTCGTAGAGAGTCATTTTAGGTGTGTGCCTCCTCAGCCACCTTGTTGGTTATGGGCCGCGCCCCGACCCTGGTTGGCCGAGGCTGTCTACCTTAGTTGCGTGGGTACTGTCTCCCCGTCCTCCTAATACCAGGCTTTGACTTTCGCCCGCTGGAGTCCAGCTCCGATTTGCGAGGACAACGCGGCGAATTGAGGTTCCGGGACGTGCCAGACTTTCCGCAGGGCGTCCCATTTGCCGCCCGCCGCTTTGATAGCTTCGCGATGATCGTAGGTGTTCCCTTCGAGGACGACCATCCTGACTTTTTCAGCCTTCGGCCTTTCCACTTTTTTCGTCATCTCGGAA
>JBAVUB010000643.1:0-2603 GCA_049696575.1 Acidobacteriaceae bacterium
ACGCTGCGGGATCCGAAGGTGAAAACGGCGCCGGTGCTGTATCTGCCGCAGGGTTTTGCGGAGCCGCCGGAGATCGAAGCGCTGGGGAAAAAGTGCGGCGTGCTGGTGGAGCGGCTGCCGGCGAAGATCGAGCGGCTGGGGCAAACCTTGCCGATCGAGACGCCGGGATTGCTGTATTTGCCGAATCCTTACGTGGTGCCGGGCGGGCGCTTCAACGAGATGTATGGATGGGACAGCTACTTCATCGTGCTGGGGCTGCTGACCACGCCGACGGGCGAGCTCGCCGATGACACTGCAAAGAGCAATGTGGAACTGGCGCGGGGGATGGTGGAGAACTTCTTCTTCGAGATTGAGCATTACGGCGGGTTGCTGAATGCGAATCGGACGTATTATCTGACGCGATCGCAGCCACCGTTTTTGTCGTCGGAGATTCGGGAGGTGTGGGCGGCGGAGGTTGCAGAGGGGCGGAAGCAGCAGGCGGGGGCATGGCTGGAGCGGGCGTACGGGTACGCGGTGCGCGATCACGCGCTGTGGACGAGCGAGGAGCATCGGGCGGGCGATACGGGCCTGGCGCGGTACTACGACTTTGGCGAGGGGCCGGTGCCGGAGATGGAGGACAACAGCACCTACTATGCGGATGTGATCCGGTGGCTGCTGGAGCATCACGAGGCGCAGACGAACTATTTGGTGGAAGGGCCGTCGATGCCAGGGCCGGGGGATCGGGAGAAGCTGGCGGCGGCGAGCTGCGATCCGGTTGCGTCGACGGTGTGCGCGCGGGCACACGTGGGGATTTACTGGCTGACGCGGGATTTCTTCAAGGGGGACCGGGCGATGCGGGAATCGGGGTTCGACCCTTCGTTTCGGTTTGGGCCGTTCAGCGGGTCGACGCACCATTGCGCGGACGTGGGGCTCAATTCCCTGCTCTACAAATACGAGATGGATCTGGCGTGGATGGCGGGGCAACTGGGGAAGGCAGCTGAGGCGAAGCAATGGAGCGCCGCAGCGCAGGCGCGGCGGGCGGCGATGGACCAATACTTTTGGAACGCCGATAAGGGAATGTATTTCGACTACGACTTTATGGCGGGAAAGCAGTCGAGCTATGACTACCTGACGACGTTTTATCCGCTGTGGGCGGGGGCGGCGAGTGGGGAGCAGGCGCGGAAGGTGGAGGGAAATCTGAAACTGTTCGAGAAGCCTGGCGGGCTGGCGATGAGCACGTACGATTCGGGGGTGCAGTGGGATTTGCCATACGGCTGGGCACCGGCGACGTGGCTGGCTGTTGATGGGATGAAAGAAGCGGGGGATTTAAAGGATGCGGTACAGGTTTCGCAGAGGTTCATGACGACGGTGCGTGATAACTTTGCCTGCGAGCGCACGATCCGCGAGAAATTCAATGTTGTGACCGGATCGACAGAAGCGCAGGTTGCGGTGGGGTATCGGCAGAACGTAGTGGGTTTTGGCTGGACGAACGCCGTTTACCTGAGGATGGAGAAGCTGCTGGAGCGCGCGGGAGTGACGGAAGACGAAGAGGCGCAGACGCATCCGGTGTGTGCGGCGGCTCCGGAATGAGACTGCTGAAACGACTCAAACCATTCCGCAGCGGCTAAAGCCGAGGTCATTTCGCCACAGATACGGCACCCATTCGGCTGCGCGCCGGTGGCGCTACGCTCCGGGCAGGCTCTTGAAGGCCGTGCCCCTTCAAAGCACCGAACTGCGGGCTGTGGAGAGGGGATCGGGGGGCAGCGTCATGGCGGAAGAGAAGACCGGCCAGCGCGTGGTGGTGGGACTGGGCGAGTTGCTATGGGATTTGCTGCCGGAGGGAGCGCGGCTGGGGGGAGCGCCGGCGAATTTTGCGGTGATGGCGGGACGGCTGGGGGATCGGGCGGTGGTGGCGAGCCGGGTGGGGGCCGACGCGCTGGGGAGCCAGGCGGTGGATGCGCTGGAGGCGCTGCCGGCGGAGAGCGGGTTCCTGCAATCCGACACGGAATATGCAACAGGGACGGTTACAGTTGCGTTCAGGGAGGGTGAGCCGGAATATACGATCGACGAGCCGGTGGCGTGGGACCGGCTGACGCTGACTCCGGAGTGGCGGGAGCTGGCGCGGGCGGCGGATGCGGTGTGTTTTGGGACGCTGGCGCAGAGGGCGGATGCTGCGCGGGGGACGATCCTCGGATTTCTGGATGGGACGCGACCGGAGTGTGTGCGGGTTTTCGATGCGAATCTGCGGACGCCGCATTGGTCGGCTGAGGTGCTGCGGGATTCGCTGAGGCGGGCGACGATTCTGAAATTGAATGCAGGCGAATTGCGGCATGTGCTGATGGGGACGGGGGCGTGTCCTTACCCGGCGGAGGCGCAGGACGACGACACACTGCTGCACGGTGCGCAGCGACTGCTGGAGCAGTATCCGCTGGAGATGGTGTGCATCACGATGGGGGCGCGGGGCAGTTTGCTGGTGACGCGCAAGGGGCAGGATCGGCATTGCGGGTTGGCAACGCGAGTGCAGGACACGGTGGGCGCGGGCGATGCGTTCACAGCGGCGCTGACGCACTATTACCTGGAGGGCGCGCCGCTGGCGGTGCTGAACGAGGCGGGCAATCGGTGGG
>JBAVUB010000644.1:0-1593 GCA_049696575.1 Acidobacteriaceae bacterium
GATCTGGCCAGCGATCTACCGCTGGCGGTGCTGGAATGCGTTTTCAATCCAGCGTGCAATTTGCTGACGGCGCTGGACGATTTGGGCAACAAGGCGATCGAGCTCGTGCGGGGCGGGGCGGCGATTCTGCTGCTCACCGACCGCGGATGCGGCGAACAGGCGATTCCCATCCCGATGGCGCTGGCGACGGGCGCGGTGCATCACGCGCTGATCCGCTTGGGCGAGCGCATTCGCGTAGGGCTTGCCGTGGAAGCCGCGGATTGCCGCGATCTGCATCATGCCGCGGTGCTGCTGGGGATGGGTGCGGGCGCGATCTGTCCGTGGCTCGCGCTGGAGACGGCGCGGCAACTGAATCCGGAGCAGGGCGAAGCGAATCTTCTGCACGCGTTTGACCTGGGCCTGGCGAAGATCATGTCGAAGATGGGCATCTCGGTGGTGGACAGCTACCGCGGAGCGCATCTCTTCGATTGCCTCGGGCTGAGCCGCGAGGTGGTGGAGCGCTGCTTCGAGGGCACGCCGGCGCCGCTGGGTGGGATTGGGTTTCCTGAGCTGGAGGCGAGCCTGCGCGAGATGTGGCTGGGCGCACAGGGTGGCGATCCGGGCGCGGAGAATCCGGAAATGGACGGTGGCGGACCGCTGGTGACGATCGCGGCCACGAAAGACTTGCCGGATTACGGATGGATTCGCTTCCGCAAGGCGGACAAGGCGGAGCCGCATGGATGGCAGCCGCAGACGGTGCGACTGCTGCAGACCATCACCGGCGCGACGAAGACAGCGGCAGCTGCGGCGCCGGATTCCGCACAGGCCTGGGGAGCGTTCACCAGCCAGGCGAAGGAGAAGGACCCAGCGGTGCTGCGCGATCTGCTGGAAGTGCGCGCAGCAGCGGAGGCTTTGCCGGTAGTCCAGGTGGAACCGGCGGAGAATCTGTATCGGCGATTTATCGCAAGCGCGATGTCGCTCGGATCGCTGAGCCCCGAAGCGCACCAGACCATTACCGCGGCGATGAACATGCTCGGCGGGCGTTCGAACACGGGTGAGGGCGGGGAAGACCCGGCGGTCTACGAGCCAGGAGCGCAGTTGCCTGTCGCCGGCACTTCGTATCCGTCGGAGCTGCTGAATAACAAGGTGAAGCAGGTGGCTTCCGCGCGCTTTGGCGTGACGGCGCAGTACGCGATGCACGCGGAAGAGCTGGAGATCAAGATCGCGCAGGGCTCGAAGCCGGGTGAAGGCGGGCAGCTGCCCAGCCATAAAGTCACGGAGCTGATCGCGCGTCTGCGGCATGCGCAGCCTGGGGTGCAACTGATCAGCCCGCCACCGCACCACGACATTTATTCCATCGAAGATCTGGCCCAGCTGATCCACGATCTGCGGCGGATCAATCCGAAGGCTGCGATCGGCGTGAAGCTGGTTTCTGAATGCGGCGTGGGCGTGGTGGCCGCGGGCGTGGCGAAGGCCTACGCCGACTACATCGTGATCGCCGGACACAACGGCGGAACCGGCGCGTCGCCGCTCTCGAGCATCAAGTACGCGGGCAACCCGTGGGAGCTGGGCCTGGCGGAGGCGCAGCAGGTGCTGATCCGGAACGGCCTGCGC
>JBAVUB010000645.1:0-6429 GCA_049696575.1 Acidobacteriaceae bacterium
GTGGTGGTGGCAGTTCCCGTGGTGAAGGTGATGGTGGCGGTGGCGGCGGTAACCGTCGAGCCCGGGATGGCGGCGGAGATGCCCTGGGTACCAGTAGCAGTGATGGTCAGCGCGCTGAAAGTCGCACCCACGCCGGCGACGGTTGAGGCGGTTGCTCCTCCGTCGACCGTGCCGACGCCCGTCAGGTCGATCGTGATGGGCACGCCGCCGGCGCTGTTGGCGGGGAGGGAATTGCCGAACTCGTAGACATAGACGATCACGGACGGGTCAATAATGGGGCTGGCGGAGATGGCCGCATAGTTGGCCGCTGAGAAGGCGATGCTGGTGTAGTCGGACTGCACCGCGCCGGAATCCATCAGACCCGCGCCGCAGTGCGGATCGGCGCCTGTGTCGCCACGCTCGTCGGTGTAACTGCCGATACCACCCGGAACCAGAGTCGTGTTGCCGCCGCAGATGGAGGCTCCGACGGGAAGTGCGGTCGGGATGGAGCCGCCGTTGTTGCCCACGGAACCGACCACAGGAGTGGTGGTACCGACAACGTTGCCGGTGCTGGCGTCCGTGACCGTTGGGCAGGGATTGGCGCCATCGCAGGCGGCAGCGGTGTCGAGGATGGAGTTGTCGATGGAGAAGCTGGGGCCGTCGTTGTAGATGCTGGTGCCGTCCGAGGCGATGTTGTTAGCGAAGGTGCTATTGGCAACGGTGATGGACCCGGCGCCATAGATGCCGCCGCCAAACCCTGCGCCCGCGTCAGCGGTGTTGTTCTCGAAGGTGCTGTTGCTGATGGTGAGCGGATAGCCGGTAACGTAGACAGCACCACCGCTCGTGCCCGCGCCGTTCGTGGTGTTGTTGGCGAAGGTGCTGCCGGTGATGGTGAGTGGGCCGCCGCTGAGGACCGCGCCGCCGCCGGCGACACCGGTGATCGTGTTGTTGGCGAAGTAGGAGTCGGTAATGGTGAGAGCCGAGCCGTTGCTGGCGTTCAGAATGGCGGCGCCTTCGCCAGCAGTGGTGGTTGTTCCGGCGGTGTTGTTGAGGAAGTCGACGCCGCTCACGGAGAGCGTGCCGTAGTCGAGGATGGCGCCCGCATAGCCAACCCCACCGCCGTTGGTGGAGTTATAGCTGTGCTGCAGGGTGAGACCGGAGATGGAGGCCGTGGTGCCAGCCTGGATCCAGAACGGCTGGTACTTGCCTGCGCCGTCAATCGTAAATGTCCCGGCGCCGTTGCCCGCGATATTGACACTGCCAGCAGCAGTAACTTCGGGCAGGTTGGAGGTCAGAGTGAGGGTATCGCCGTTGATCGATGTGGCGAAGCTGATGTCGGCGTTGCCGGCGGTGTTTGCTGCGTTGATAGCATCGCGCAGAGTGCACTTGGAGACGGTGCACGATCCGTCGTCGGAATCGGAAGCCGAGTTGACGACCAGGTAGTTAGTCTGGACGGCGCCGGCGTCGGTTTTTCCAGCGCTGCAGGATGGATCAAGAGGGAAGCCGCGTTCGTCGACAGTTAGAGTAGCGCCAGTGGCGTCGGCATCCAGTCCGGCACCTGTTTTGCCGCCGCAGACGGCGGCGCTGCCGGACAGAGGCAGCATGGTCTCGTTGGGCCCGCCGTAGAAGGCGAGCGGCGCGAGATTGAAGGTGGCCGGCGCTGTGATGTTGCCGTTGGCGTCGCCGTTGGACGGGCACCCGGCACCGTTTACTGCGAAGGCGCTGTAGCATTCCAGGGTTCCCGCGGAATCACCCGGATTGCCCACGATGCTGTCGGTGACGGTCATCGTCCCGGCGTTGTTGAGAGCGCCGCCCTCACCAGCAGCGGCGGTGTTGTTCCAGAAGGTGCTGTCGTGAATGATCAGCGTACTGGCGTTGTCGTTAAAAATGGCGCCGCTGCCGGCACTCGCGCCGTTGGTTCCAGCTGAATTATTAGCAAATGTGCTGTCGCTGATGGTCAGAGTGACCGGCGTGTAGGTGTAAATCGCGCTGCCGATCCAGGCGGTGTTACCCGAGAAGGTGCTTTGGTAGATCGTGGAGGGCGAGCCAATGGCGTAGAGGGCACCGGCGATACCGCCGCCGGAAGCGGGGGCGGAGTTATTGGAGAAGGTGGTGCCGGTGACGGTGATGGGGCCGGCTGCGAGGACTCCGCCAGCGCCATTTGCCGCGGAGTTACCGGTAATGACCATGTTGGTCAGAGTAAGACTGACACCGGTGTAGGCGTAAATGCCAGCGCCGTAACCGGGGTCGCAGGTGCAGCCGCCCGTGGCGTTGACGAAGCCGTTGGCAACGGTGAAATTCTGCAATATGGCGGATCCGTTTTCAATCAGGAATACCTGATAGAGGTTATTGCCGGAAACCGTGAGCGCGCCGGAGCCCGGACCATTGAAGCTGACGGAGTTCGTCGTGGGTGCGGCGTAAATCACGGAGGCGCCGCTGGCGAGGGTGATGGTCCCATTCAAGCCCGTCATATCGACGATGGCTGAGTTCGTGGTGTCGGCATTGACGGCAGCAATGGCGTCGCGCAGGGAACAGCTGCCGCTGCCACCTGGATTATTCGCAGGGCAATTGGACGCGGTGCCGGCGCCGCCTGCGTCGGTGGTCACGCTGACGGTGAATGTGTCTGTCGCTGCGGAGGCGTTGGTTGCGGGCGCGAGGAAGAGAGGCGCGAGCCATACCAGATTGGCGAAAAGGAAGGACAGGACGCGGGCAGGCGTCAGGCGACGGGAAGCAACCACTGGCAACATACACTAACCTCTCAAGAATCGAAACTCGCGCTGCTGCGCGGAGACACACAGGTCTCGCATGGCGCAGGTACTGCAATCAGGTCAGGAATTGACAATCGTCAGGACAGGCATTCGAAACGAGCGGCAACCTGTCCGGCACCAAAGACACCTAAAACAAATCAAATTTCCCAAGGGTGAGTCGGGGGGCAGACAACGTTCGCCTGCAAACACACCACGTGGAAGCTAAGTCTTGAATCGTGCTGTCAAGTTAGCGTTGAAAGGAACCTGGGTCAATGACTCTTTGGGGTACTCTTTCGTGGTACCGGGCTGAGGAAAACGGGGCTGGTAGCAGAGAGGCTTTGGCAGCCGAGGTGCAGGTCGAGGGGCAACAACTTCCGATGAAACCGGATGCAGTGTGTTTGTCCGGGGAGAAAGTGCGTCCGCAAGGGTGACCTTCGGTTCATCGGGCGCGAAAGAGCTGAATTCAGCTCGCAGAGAGGCGCGGCGCGGGTTCGCACCTTGAAATGGAGAGACGGGCGGCGGCCGATTGCAGGGATACAGGGGCCGAGAGGTAACTTTTGCGCCACAAGATCGGTGCAAAAGGTACTAAGGTAATACACATAAAGATTACCTATTCTGGTAAGATTTGTCTACTTTCAACGCAGTTCCTACATGGACTGCGGCGTCCCAGGTTAACAGAATATGGTCGGAACAGCAACAGAACCCTCATGAAATGCATGGTTTTGTGGAAAAAACTCAAAGGTAACCGAGTGTTGAAAAAGTTGGTGACTGACGTGCCTTCAGGAGGGCAGACTTTATTCGCTTAGCTTGTCCTTCGAACCGGCACCAGAATGCAGGGACCTAGTCGAAAGTGGACCCTTTCCGGCGACTGAGGAGCACCGACTTTACGGCGCCTCAGGCTGGACTGTGGTCCGAAGAAGCTGAACGCTTTTTGTTTTGCAAGAGGTGAGGTAGATGCACTCGATATTCTTCGTACCCTCCGCGGGGTCTGCCCGCGGCGTCGTCCACGCGTCCTTCGGCAAGCAGGCAAACGAGCACAATTCGAACCGCCGACTGCGGAGACAAATGTGGTGTGCGGGCGCGCTGGCACTGGCGGCGTGCTGCGTTTCCGCGATGCTGACAGGATGCGGAAGCATCATGGCGAACGCGGCGAGCGGCAGTCTGGTCGCTTCAGCGAATTCACTTTCTTTTGGAAGCGTGCCGTTAGGGCAGACGACGAGCGCGTCGTTTTCGCTGAAGAACGAGAGCACCGCCGCGGTACAAATCTCAGGGGTCAGCGTGACGGGGCCGTTTTCTGTGATCGGGCAGAACAGCATGCCGGTGACGATCGCGTCCGGCGGCACGTATGCCGTGAGCCTGCAGTTCGAGCCGGCAGCGGTTGGGGCGGTGACGGGCACGGTGACGCTGACCAGCAACGCGACCTCGGGCAACACAGTGGTGAGCCTGAGCGGCACGGGCACGGCAGACGCGCCCGCGAGCGCGCCGGGGGCGATGATCAGCCCCGCGTCGGGCAGCGTGTTGCCGGGCTCCTCGGTGACGTTCACATGGTCGGCGGGAAGCGGCGTGGCGGAATACCAGCTGTGGGTGGGATCGACGGGCGCGGGCTCGCAGAACCTGGGCGTCTTTACAGAAGGCGTAGCTACGGGGAGCACGGTATCGGCAACGGCGAGCGGACTGCCGACGAGCGGAGCGACATTGTATGTGCGGTTGCTCTCGGAGATCGCAGGGAACTGGCAGTCGACGGACTATACGTATACAGAAGCAAGCACGGTGTCGACGCCGGTTACGGTGAGCGCGGTTTCGTGCACGAGCGCGACGGTTACAGGGGCGGGGACGGACGGCTGCACGGTGACGCTGAGCGCGCCAGCCGGCAGCGGTGGCGCGTCAGTAAGCCTCGCGAGCAGCGACTCCGCTTTGACGGTGCCCTCGTCGGTTCTTGTGGGGGCTAACCGGAGCAGCGCAACTTTCACGGCGATCGCGGCGGCGGTGAGCGCGACCCAGACAGCGACGATTACGGCCAGCGTGGGAACAAGCTCGGCGACTTTTGCTCTGCAACTCAGCCCACCGGCGGCCACCGGGACTGCGGCTCTGAGCCTGAGCGCCAGCAGCCTGTCGTTTGGCGATGTCACCATCAACACGCAGGCCACACCGCAGTTCGTGACGCTGCTGTCGTCGGGAACGGCTGCTTTGACGATCAATTCGGTGACGGTAGCCGGGGCAGGTTTCACGATCGCGGGGCCGGGCTTCCCGGTGACACTGAACCCAGGAAACGCGGTGACGGTGGAGGTGAAGTTCGATCCGGCCACGGCGGGCGCGGCAACCGGAACGCTGACCGTTGCGACGAATGCTCCGACCAACGGTACGGCGCTGGTGAGCCTGAGCGGAACGGGCGATGCGGCGGCGGGGACACTGAGTACGCTCTTCTGCCAAAGCGGGACGATCACGGGCGCGGGCAGCGATGCGTGCACCGTGAACCTGACGGCGACGGCGCCGGCAGGCGGACTGACGGTAAATCTGTCAAGCAGCGATACGGCTTTGACGGTGCCGGCCACAGTCACCGTGCCTGCGGGCGCGATGGGTGCATTCTTTACGGCGACAGCCACGGCGGTGACGTCGACCCAAACAGCCAACGTGACTGCGACCGCAGGCGGCCTGTCGAAGATTTACGCTTTGCAACTAGTCGCACAGGCGCCAGGGCTGAGCGTGAGTTCGACCAACCTGAATTTCGGAGATGTGACGGTCAATACGTCCGCGACCGAGACGATCACGCTGACCTCGAATGGGACCGCTCCGCTGACCGTGAACTCGGCGACGCTGGCAGGAACCGACTTCTCGATGTCAGGGGCGACGTTCCCGGCAACACTGAATCCGGGACAATCGGTAACGTTGCGGGTGAGCTTCGACCCAGGAACTGTGGGAGCGCAGACGGGGACGATCACGGTCTCCAGCAACTCGGCAAGCAACGGAACCGTAGTGATCGCCCTCACCGGGACGGGAGAGTCGGCGGGAGGCACATTGAGCGGGATCTCTTGCGCGAATGGGACGATCAGCGGGGCGGCCAGCGATTCGTGCATTGTGTCGCTGAGTGCCGCTGCACCGACGGGTGGGCTGACGGTTACGTTGAGCAGCAACAGCTCGTCAGTGACCGTGCCTGCTTCCGTAACGGTGGCCGCCGGGGCTCGCAGCGCAGGATTCACCGCCACGGTGGCAGCGGTCACTTCGACGCAGTCCGCGACACTGACGGCGGTAGCCGGCGGCGTTTCGAAAGTCTACACACTGCAGCTCAACGCGCAGACGGCGGGGATGAGCCTGAGCACCAACAGCCTCGCTTTTGGAGACGTGACGATCAACACATCGACGAGCCAGTCGGTCACGGTGACTTCGTCCGGTACGGCTCCGCTGACGCTTAACTCGGCAACGCTGACGGGAACCGGCTTTAGCCTGGGCGGGGCGGCGATCCCGGTGACGCTGAATCCGGGACAATCCGCGACGTTGCAGGTTACGTTCGATCCGACCACGGCAGGAGCGGAGACGGGAACGATCCTGATCACCAGCAACGCAACAACGAATCCGACCGCAACCGTGAGCCTGAGCGGGACGGGCGACACAACAGCAGGCGCGCTGAGTTCGCTCGCCTGCACGACGACATCGTTTTCGGCGGCGGGCACGGATGCATGCACAGTGACACTGAGCGCCGCAGCGC
>JBAVUB010000646.1:0-11195 GCA_049696575.1 Acidobacteriaceae bacterium
TACGACCACCCCATCGGCCCGAACATGCGGTTCCACATCATGAAGTATTCCCAGTGGCTCGCCGAATACCACGACATGAACACTTCGGTCGAATAGCCATACGCGACAATCAGCCCCGTCGCCAGCATGACTTTGGCCATGTTATCGATGTGCCGGATCGTAATCAGATCCTCAAGGTGATAGAACGTGCGGATCGGAATCGCCAGCGTCAGCACCATCGCGAATCCCGAGTAAATCGCGCCCGCAACAAAATACGGCGGGAAAATCGTCGTGTGCCACCCCGGCATCAACGCCACGGAGAAATCGAGGCTGATGACGCTGTGCACCGAGAGCACCAGCGGTGTCGCCAGGCCCGCCAGCAGCAGCGATGCCGTCTCGTACCGTACCCAATGCCGCACCGACCCGCGCCAGCCCACCGCCAGCAGCCCATAGAAAAACTGCCCCACCTTGCTGGTCGATCGGTCACGCAGCGTGCCCAGGTCCGGAATCATCCCGATGTACCAGAACACCACCGAGATCGTCGCGTACGTCGAGACCGCGAAGACATCCCACATCAGCGGCGACCGGAACTGCGGCCAGTAATTCATCGTGCTGGGGTAGGGAAACAGCCAGTACCCCAGCCACGGCCGCCCCAGGTGCAGCACCGGAAACATGCCCGCGCACACCACCGCGAAGATCGTCATCGCTTCCGCAAAGCGGTTGATGGAATTGCGCCAGCCCTGCTTGAACAGAAGCAGAATCGCCGAGATCAGCGTTCCCGCATGGCCGATCCCGATCCACCACACAAAGTTGATGATCGCGAAGCCCCATGCCACCGGGATCGTGATGGCCCAGATCCCCACGCCTTTCACGAACAGCCACGTCACGGCGGTCAGCAGAATCCCCACCACCGAACTCGCCACCAGAAATCCGAACCACCACCCCAGCGGCGTGTGGCTGGTCAGCACGATCCGCGAAACTTCCTCGGTCACTGACTTGAACGTGTGTCCCGGCGCGATCACCCGGTACTCTCCGGTGACCGGATCCACCATCGGATTGTTGACGGGTGCGTCTTTCGTCGCCATCGTTTCTTTTCGCCTTCGCCCTCAGAATCCTCTTCTACCGCTTGTTTCTTGCTGGCCGTTCGCTCGTCTTCACGCGCTGCTGCAATCCGTTTTCCTAATCCCTAATCCCTAATCCCTGATCCCTGCCTTACGTCGTGTACTCTCCCAGCGTCTTCGCCAACTCTTCGTTGATATTCAACACGCCCGCCACGTAAGTCGTGCGCGGCCGCGTGTTGATGTCCGCCAGTACACCGTAAGTGCGCTCCTGCGTCTTCAGCTGCGCCACCCGGCTCTCCCGATCGTTGATGTTGCCAAACACGATCGCATCCGTCGGGCACGACTGCTGGCACGCCGTCCGGATCTCCCCATCGCGAATATCCCGATTCGCCTTGTCCGCCGCGATCTTCACTTCCTGAATCCGCTGGTTGCAATAGCTGCACTTCTCCATCACCCCGCGGCTCCGCACCGAAACATCCGGGTTGCGCATCAGCTTCAGGCTCTCCGTCTCGTAATCGGAGTAGAGCAGGAAATTAAACCGCCGCACCTTATAAGGACAGTTATTCGAGCAATAGCGCGTCCCCACGCAGCGGTTGTAGATCATCAGGTTCAGGCCTTCCGGCGAATGCACCGTCGCGCCCACCGGGCACACCTGCTCGCACGGCGCATTCTCGCAGTGATGGCAGGTCATCGGCTGGAAGTGCGCCCGCGGCGCAGCCAGATCGCCCTCAAAGTACGTATCGATGCGAATCCACTGCATGATGCGGCCAATCTTCGCCTGCTGCCGGCCCACCACAGGAATGTTGTTCTCCGCATAACAGGCCGCTACGCACGCATTGCAGCCCACGCATGAATTCAGATCGATCGACATCCCCCACGCATTCTTGTCGTATCGATACGCCGGGAACATGCTCTCGTCCGGCTCCGGCACATCGCGCCCCTCGCCCTCATGCGCGAACCCAGGATTGCTCTTGAACTCCTCGAGCGTCGCGTACCGAATGATCCCGCGGTCCAGCGACTCATTCCCTTCGAGCGAATGCGTCCCGCTGCCATCGCCACCCACGGAGACGGCTCGCTGATCGATGTGGTGGCTCTTCGTCACGCAGATGTCGTAAATGTCGCCGGTCTTCCTGAGGCTTGCCCCCGTCTGCGCCCACGGCATGCCCGATTGCTGGATCAGGTATGCGTTGTACCCAACCCCACCCGCCACCCGTCCGCTCCTGCGGCCCTGCCCCAGCGTTACGACGACCACGCCATCCGTTTGCCCAGGCACCGCCAGCGCTCCGGCGACGATCTTTTTCCCGCCCACCGTGATCTCGACCGCGTCGTTCTCCGCGAACCCCAGCTTCTCCATCGTCGCGTAGCTCATCTGCGCCGCGTTGTCCCACGACAGGTTCGTCACCGGCCGCGGAATCTCCTGCATCCAGCCCACGTTCGCATAGCGCCCGTCATACACATTGCTGTCGGGCCGGAACGCCACTTCAAGTGCATCGCCGCCCCCAGCCCCACTCGCCGCACCCGCTCCGGCCTTCACCTCTGCTGTCTTCGGCGTGTAAGCCGTCCCGTCAATCCACCCATCGTGCAGCACCTTGCGCCAGTTGAACTCGAAATCCCCGCTCTTCGACAGCTGATCCTTCCACGTCCCCCGCACCGCGTCGTAGGCCGAAACATCCGGCTCATCCAGCAGCGACTGCACAATCTCGTGCGCATTGTGCCCGCCGTACAGCGGATCGATCATCGGCTGCACGATGCTCACCGTGCCGTCATAAGCCCGCGCATCCGACCACATCTCGAGGTAGTGCGCATTGTTGATGTGCCAGTGCGCTTGCTCGCCCGTCTCGTCCACATGCGAGCCAAGATGAACGACGGTGCCAACTTTGTTGAACGCGCTCTCGAATTCCAGATCCGCCGGCGCAGCGTACAACGGGTTCGCATTCAGAATCACCAGCCAGTCCACCTTGCCGGCGTTCATGTCCGCCACCAGCGCCTGCAAATCCGCAGTCTGCAGCGACGGCATCGGGTTCACCGGATCGGTGTACACCACCGTCTTGCCCACATTCCCCAGCGCCTGATTGATCGCAAACGCCGCCAGATGCACTTCCGGTGGCGCAAATTCTCCAGGAATCACCACGCACTTCCCCGCACTCGCCTTCAGATCGGCAGCCACGCCCTGCAGAAACTTTGTGTCGTGATCCGACCAGCTCGCTCCGCCCGCGGCGGAACCCGCACCGATAGCCCCCGCCAGCGCCTGCGCAAATCCCGCTACTTCACTCGGCTTCACCGCCAGCCGATGCTCCGCCTTGAACCCCGTCAGCGTCGTGACCGACTCCACCACGTAGAGCCGGTTCATCTCCCGCGTCCCCTCGAGCTTCCGCTTCTGCGCGTAATCCCGTGCCAGCTTGTGGAATCCCGGGAACGTCGCGCCCCCCAGAAAATCCGCATCCAGCGACACAATCACGTCCGCCTGATCCAGCCGGTACTGCGCGTCCACGAAGCTCCCAAACGCCTGCTTCGCCGCCGCGTAGTGGCTGTCGCGATTCACCGGCTCGTACTGCACGAATTTCGCCTGCGGATAATTCTTCTGAGCCTGCTGCCACTGCGCCGCCAGCGTCGGCGATGTCACCGTCGTGCTCAGGAAATACAATCCCTTGCCGCCCGACGGCTTCTTGTCCGCCAGCATCGAGCGGAACGCCGCCAGAAACGCCGGCCACGGCCGCGTGTCACCGCGATACAGCACATGTTGCGACCGGTCCGGATCGTACAAGTCCAGCAGCGTCGCCTGCGTCAGCGGATCCGACCCGCCCTTCACATACGGATGCTCCGGATTCCCGTCCACCTTAATAGGCCGGTACGAATCGCTCTTCACCAGCACCGGTACCGCGCCCGACGCAAACGGAAACGCCGACGCGAAATAAACCGGCTTGCCCAGAATCAAATCTTCCGGCGCGCTCACGTACGGCATGATCGGCTCATCCGGCTGCTTCGTGCACCCAGCCAGCCCGGCCAGAGCCATCGAAGCGCCCATCACCTTCAGAAAACTCCGCCGCGAGACCGGGTCGATCCACTCCGAAGCCTGCGAAGGAAATTCCTTCGCCACCAACTCCGCAAACTCCGGCGTCTCTGCCAGCTCATCCACCGACCGCCAGAATTTCTTCCCCTTCTGATTCGCGAGCTTCGCCCGCACCTCAGCCAGCGTCAGGGCTCCCGCCGTGCCCGATTTTGGCGCGGTGGGTTGAAGCGTCAGCGGCTTCCTCGCCTCGATCTGCACCAGGCCCCCCTGTGCATCCGCCGCAGCAGCAAGCACGGCCGACGGCTCTTCTGAACGCTGACCGCTGAACGCTGAACGCTCGTTGTTCTTCATCGGTGACAAACCTCGCAGCTGGTCAGCTCTCGCGGGTTGCGAATGTCATAGTGCTGCACCAGGAATTGCCCCAGCGCCTCCTGGCTCGTGAACTTCGTGTAATGCAACCCCGCCGGCAGCTTCATCACGCTTGTATCCTCGCTGCCAATCTGCGTTCCGCCCGACTGCGCCCGCAGCCCAGGCACCGGCGGACTGAGCGAAGCCATCTGCACCTCGCCTCCCGGAGCCGTCTCCGTGCACGTCACGCCGCCCGCGGTCGGGGATCCAGCGGGCACGTCTTCGGCCGCGCACCACACCGGGTTCAGCGCCGATGCTCCCGTCCACGCCATGTTGTAAATCTCGCTGGTCGGCCGCAGATTCTTCCCCGGGTTCCGATGGCAGTTCAGGCACCACTCCATCTGCAGCGAATTCTGCATGTACATGATCGGCATCTCGTCCACCCGCCCATGACAGCTCGAGCAGCCGATCCCCTTATTCACATGAATTTCATGATTGAAGAACACGTAATCCGGCAGATCGTGCACCCGCATCCACGCGATCGACTGCCCCGTCGCCCAGCTGTTTCGCACCGGCTCCAGCAGCTGCGCGTCCGTCCAGATCTGCGCGTGGCAGTTCATGCACGTCTTCGTCGGCGGAATCCCCGCGTAGCTCGACTTCTCCACTGACGTGTGACAGTACTGACACTGCAGCCCCAGCCCCTCCACGTGATGCTTGTGGCTGAACGGCACCGGCTGATCCGCCCGCTGCCCCTGCCGCGTCACCCACGGCGACCGCTGCAGTTCATCGGCTGTCAGCGCCAGGGCAATCACAATCAGTCCCGTCAATATCAGGCTCATCCGGGCCAGCGCGTTCGAACTGCGGTCAAAAATCTGCGCCATGAATGCGTCCTGCGTCTCCTCAGTTTCAGTGAATCGATGAATCGCTGCGGGTCGATGGCTGGAAGATCAAACCGGAGATTGCAGTCCCGTCGCCGCGATCGGCAGCCAGCGGCGGCTTCAACTCAACAACTTTCTCCGAAATTGCCACACTGCATTCCAGCGCCTGAAACTCGCCTTGCCGGCCGGGCCTTGGCTCTGGGTTCGTGCTGATTGTGTTCTGGATCACAACCGATTGTGAGCTTCATCACAATTTCTGCGTAAACAAAAACTATAGCGGCACCATGCCGCCCTCTGCAAGCCGCGCACGCCTTGTGAAGAAAAATTATTGACCGCAGTCACCCGCACCGCCACGCATCGACTTTGTGGTAGGAGAACCTGCCGGCCGCACCCCGCTCCCGTCGTTCAGCTCAACGCCGGCGGTGGAAATCGAACGCCGTCCTCGCTGTGCAGCAGCCGTCATCTGTAACCGTGCCAGTAGCAATCTCCGGAGGGCCGTACCCTGTGCCCTGCAACCTGTAACCTGCACCCTGTACCCTGTACCCATGACCGATGGACGACGCGCCGTTCGCTACGATGCAGCCCTCGCCTGCCGGCAGCTGGCGGAAGCAGACCCCAAACTCGGCCAGCTCCTCGCCCGCGTCGGCCCCTTCACCCTCAAACTCAAGAGCCAGCACTCCCCCTTCGAAGCTCTGCTCGAGTCCATCATCTATCAGCAACTCCACGGCAAAGCCGCAGCCGCGATCCTCAAGCGCCTGCTCACCGCCTTCGGCGAACTCCACCCCGCGCCCGAGCATTTGCTCGAGGCCCCCGACGACCGGCTCCGCGCCTGCGGCCTCTCCGCCTCCAAAACCAAAGCCCTGCGCGACCTGGCCGCAAAGACCCTCGACGGCACCGTGCCCACCCTCACCGCCATCCGTCGGATGCCCGACGAAGAGATCATCGCCCGCCTCACCGAGGTCCGCGGCATCGGTGTCTGGACCGTCCAGATGCTGCTCATCTTCCGCCTCGGCCGCCCCGACATCCTCCCCGTCACCGACTACGGCGTCCGCAAGGGCTTCGCCCTCACCTTTCTCCGCCTCCCGAAATCCAAACCCTTCGACGCCTCCATGCTCGCCACCATCGACCAAATCGAGCGCCGCGCAGAAAAATGGCGCCCCTGGCGCTCGGTCGCCAGCTGGTACCTCTGGCGCGCCTGCGATCTCGCCGGCAAGACCATGGTTCTCCCCGGCTGAGCGGCTTGTGGAAGATCGCAGCGATCCGGGCGCAGTTGTATCGACCAAAGTCCGTTTGCTAGTTTGTGGTGCATGCCGCCGAATCTTCCCGAAGATCTCAGCAAGACCATCGAGACGCTTTACCGGTCCGAATCGGGCAGGATTCTTGCTACCCTGGCGCGTCTGCTCGGAGATCTTGATCTCGCCGAGGAGGCGATGCACGAGGCCTTTGCCGCTGCGCTGAGCCTGTGGCCTCAAGCCGGAGTTCCCGGCAACCCGCGACCGTGGCTGATCTCGACGGCTCGATTCAAAGCCATTGATGCTCTGCGTCGGCGCGCAAGGTTTGACGCGTCTGAAGACGAGCTGGTCTGCTACCTCGAAGCGCAAGCGAGCGCGGCGGAAACTTCAAAAGAAGAGGACACGCTTGAGGATGATCGGCTGCGCCTGATTTTTACCTGCTGTCATCCATCTCTGGCCCCGGAAGCGCGCGTGGCGCTCACCCTGCGCGAGGTGTGCGGGCTCACCACCGAGGAGATCGCCAGGGCCTTCCTCACCACTCCCGGCACCCTGGCGCAGCGCATCGTGCGCGCAAAGGCGAAGATTCGAGAAACAAAGATTCCGTACGAGGTGCCGTCGCCGCAGGAATTGCCGGAGCGGCTGGACGCGGTGCTGCAGGTCATCTATCTCGTCTTCAACGAGGGCTACTCTGCCGCGGCGGGAGCGGCCGTAACCCGGGCCGAACTCACCGGCGAGGCCATTCGACTGGGCCGGCTCCTCACCGGCCTCCAGCCAGAGCCCGAAGCGATCGGCCTGCTTGCCCTGATGTTGCTCCAGGAATCCCGTCGCGCCGCCAGAACCTCTCCTGCCGGAGAGCTGATTCTGCTCGAAAACCAGGACCGCTCGCTCTGGAACCGGCACCAGATCGCCGAGGGCGTGGCCCTGGTCGAGAAAGCCCGGAACTCCCGCCGCTTCGGCCCCTACACACTGCAGGCTGCGATTGCCGCCGTTCATGCGGAGGCGGAATCGGTCGCTGCCACCGACTGGCGGCAGATTGTTGCGCTTTACGACCAGTTGGTGCGCATGCAGTCTTCGCCGGTGGTCCATCTCAATCGTGCCGTGGCCATTGCCATGCGGGATGGCCCGGAGGCCGGTCTGGCGCAGATCGACGCGGTCCTGGCACACGGCGACCTGGCAAATTACTACCTCGCGCATTCCGCCCGCGCGGATATGTGCCGCAGACTGGGCAGGACCGGTGAGGCTCGGTCCTCGTATGAAAAAGCTCTGGCCCTGACCCAACAGCAACCAGAGCGGCAATTCCTCCAGGAGCGGATTCGCCAGCTGAAATAAAAAACTGAAGCGGGAACAAAAATAATTCCCATCGGCTGTCGATTTTCCGTCTCCCCAGCGACTATACGGTGAAAGCAGGGTAGCCAACAAAATCGCTGGCCCCGAAAACAAGCCACCCAACCATCGCTCAACCCAAAGGAGATTCCGCAATGCGATTCATGGTCATCGTCAAATCGACACCAGAAATAGAAAAAGAAGGCGCCCTCCCCGATCCACAGCTCCTGCTCGAGATGGGCAAGTACAACGAAGAGCTCTCGAAGGCCGGCGTCCTGCTCGCCCTCGATGGTCTCCACCCCAGCTCCAAAGGCGCACGCGTCAAATTCTCCGGCAAGAACCGCACCGTCATCGACGGCCCATTCACTGAGGCCAAGGAGCTCATCGCTGGCTTCTCCATCCTCCAGGTCAAGTCCCTCCAGGAGGCCATCGAGTGGGTCAAGCGTGGTCCCAACTGCAGCCCCACCGGCGACTACGAAGTCGAAATCCGCCAGGTCTTTGAGATGGAAGACTTCGCACCCATCTTGTCCGAAGAGCAGATCCAGCACAAAGTAGCGAAACGCGCTGAGCTGCCCCATCAGACCGCAACCAAATAGCCGCCCCTGCATCCATGAATCGACAGCGGGTGGGGTCGGTAGCTGTGTCCGCTACCGGCCCACATCACGCCACATCAAGCCCAGCATAAGAGGGGCAGGACAATCCATGAGAAATCTGATCTACGCCATCAACACAACCCTGGACGGCTGCGTTGACCACACCAAACAACAAGTCGATGACGAGAAACTTGAATACTTCACTCACCTCACCAGAGAGGTTGACCTGCAGGTATTTGGGCGGAAGTCCTGGGAACTGATGGTTCCCTATTGGCCGGATGTGCTCAAAAGCCCGAATGAGACAAAAGCGGATACAGAATATGCCCGAGCTTTTGTCTCCACAAACAAAATTGTTTTTTCACGAACATTAGACTGTGTTGAAGACCGAAATACGCGAATTGTTCGTGGGAACCTTCGCGACGAAATACTCAAGCTGAAACAAGAACATGGCAAAGGTATTTTGGTCGGCGGCGTGGATATCCCTTCACAGCTGATCGAGCTTGGTCTGGTTGATGAATATCGTTTCATCGTTGGGCCAATCGTTGCAGGAGCAGGGAGACGGCTGTTGGAGGGTGTCAACCTACCGGAGAAACTGCAACTGAAACTAGTTGAGTCAAAGATTTTTAACTCAGGATCGGTTGCGCTTCGCTACCTGAAACAGTGACGGCAACATTTGCGCCGCTCGCCTCCCACCCGGAAGAAAAAGGAAAAGAACCGTGAAATACCTCTGTTTTGGCTACTACGACAAACCCAGGTTTGACCGCATGACGGAGTCCGAGCGAAACGCCATGTTCGATACATGCTTCGAATATGACGATCATCTTCGCGCCAACGGGCACTGGGCCGGTGGAGAAGCCCTTCAGGGGCCGGAGACTGCCCTCACCCTGCGTTGGACGAACCGCAAGGTGGCAACCACCGACGGCCCCTATACCGAAACCAAAGAACAGCTCGGCGGCATTCTCGTCCTTGAGGCGAGGGACATGAACCATGCTGTACAACTCATCGGCCGGCATCCGGCTCTGAGGTATGGCAACATTTTCGAGATTCGGCCAGCCGGGGACATGAACGAAATCATGAAAGCCAGCAAGCAGCGACGGAGGCAGGTCGCTGCCCCCTGAAGACGGTTCTCGTCTGTCACGAACGGAATCGACAAAGCGCTGGCACGCGCAAAGAAAACCGCAGCCAGCGCTGCAGCGAATTTCCCCGAGCGCAAACTGTCAGCTGTTGCCAATAGGCCGATGCGTTCATCGAAGGGTCTTTGGCGAATCGGCAATGCGGAAACCGGAAATTGCGCGGCGCCTCGAAAAAAACACCAACCATTGACCCCTTCAGGACCACCCCACAGGCCGTTGCCCCGGGGTGGCCGGCCATTCGGAAATTGCGCCCACCTCCGCAAAAAAAACCACCACCAACCTCGCCAGTCCCCGGCCAGGTTCACCCCATAGGCCGTTATCGCCGGGTGATCGGCGATTCGGAAATTGCGCCCACTCCCGCCGCGAAAAACCCGCCAACCCCGCCGGCCCCCCGGCCAGGTTCACCCCACAGCAAGAAGCTAGCACCCCCGGCGGTCGCATCTTCAATACAATTTCTCTTGTACTCAATCCTTGGTAACCGCATTGGCCCATTTCGGGAAGCCCACCCCCCTGTTCCCCCCGTCATCCGCTCGCCTGCATATGCAGTGGAAAACTGCGGACAGATGGAATGTTCCCCGGTTTCTTCCGTGCGGCGATGTCGCCGATTAGAACTCTGGGTTCAGCGCCTTTCCCCACCCAGCCGGCCCTACCGCGGCTTCGCAGCCGTCTCCGCCTGCGCCTCTTCGATCATCGTGAACAGCCGCGACCGGTCGATCACCTCGACAAACGGCGACCCGCTTGTCCGGTTCGTCACCACCCAGATCGTCGGCGTGTGCTGGATGCCCACGCTCTGCCCCAGCTCGGCATCCGCCTTCACCAGCTGCGCCAGCCGTCCCTGCGGATCCACGATAAACGGAAACACCAGCTTGTGGTCCTGCGCGAATTTCTGCGCAAACACCTGCAGCTCATCCTGCGAATGGATCGCCGCCTGTTCCGCAAACGTCGCATCGCGGAAATCATCGCCCAGCCGCTTCGACCGGGTGTCGAACCACCGCGCATCCACCGCCGCCTGGAAACTCCAGGTGTGGAACGGCAGCGGAAAATCATGCCGCACCCACGGAATGTGGTATTTCTCCACCGCCTCTTTGATCACCGGATTGGCGCGCGAACAGTCCGGGCATTCCAGATCCTCGAATTCCACGATCGCTACCCGCGCGCCCGCAGGCGGATGCAGCGGCGCAGCGTTGTGCACCGGCGTGGTCTGCGACTCGGGATTAGAAAACTGGCCGAAAGCCGGCGCAACCAGCGCAGCAGCCAGGAGAAAAGCCGGAAACAAACCGCGTGCAAGCCTGTTCATGACGATTGCCCATATTGTACCGAAGGGATTCGCCCTATACTCATGGCCAGAAGAGCGCAATGGCCGCAACGACAGTAGGTCGGAAAGGGCGCGAAGCGCGTATCGCTGGACAGCCTGCCCTGAGCAAGTCGACCGCCAGGGCGACGCGTCGAACGGGCGCAGTCCCTCGCATGAACAAGTGCCTGGTCACGCCTCGCAGCTGGAAATCCACCGACGCCGCTGCCGCCGCCAAAGACTTCTTCACCAAACCGCGCAAAACCGCGGCCCGCGAGTTGATCCGCGAGCTCTGCTCCGACGATCCCTTCGACCATCGCTGCGCCGCCGAGCTCGCCCGCCTCGTC
>JBAVUB010000647.1:0-2379 GCA_049696575.1 Acidobacteriaceae bacterium
TTCTCCGCGCCCCAGATTGACCAGACGCAGTACAAGAAGTCGGCGGAGCCTGCCCGCTCGAATCCCGCCCGCGGCAAGATCCAGGAGCGCCTCGACGCCATGGGGCTCACGTCGGACGTGTGCCGCAACCTGATCACCATCCGGCGCGAGCTGAAAGAGAGTTGGGCGATTCAGCGCCGCATGAAGATCCGCGACACGCTGAAAGCGATCGAATACTCGAAAGACAACCAGTTCGTCATCCTCGATCCCTACACCAACTCCTATTACAACCCGTTCATGGCCTCAAGCTTCGCCGGCGGCCTGGGCGATGCGAACAACGCCGCGAACCTGGCGAACCTCTACCAGTATTCCCACAACTACATCCAGTTTCTCGAAGGCGTCTACGTCTCCGTCCTGAAAGCCTCGATTCCCCGGGTTGAGTGGTGGCCGGACAACGCCGAAGACGATCTCGACAACCGCGCAGCCGAGACGCGCAGCCGCGCCGCCCGTATGATCGGCCGGCAGAACAACGAAAGCCAGATGCTCGAGCAGCAGCTCAAGGCTTTCTTTTACGCCGGCAGCTACTTCCGCCACACGCGCTGGACGATGGATGAGCGGCTCTGCGAACCGGTCTATGAAGACGTCATCGACTGGAAAGCGCAGCAGGTCATCCCACACCGCTACTCCTGCCCAAACTGCGGCACCGACAACCCAACCCAGATCACCGGCAATATGCAGGAGCCCGCGGGCACAACCTGCGCTGGCTGTGGCGCGCAACTCAGCTCGCAACACTTCTTCCCTGGCATCACCGCCAACATGCCCGTGGTGACCGGGAAAAAGAAAGTGGTCAAGGGCCAGGTCCAGCAAAGCATCTTCCACATCCTCCAGATCGATGCGATGCCCATGGCGCGGGCCGACACCGCCTATCCACTCTTGAATACGCCGCTGATCGATCTCGAATGTGAAATCTTCTCCGGCGCTCTGCGCGGTATGTACCCCGACGCCTGGGATCTGGTCAAGAAAGGCGCGGACTCGACTTCACCAGAGGGGGAAACGGAGCGGATCGCGCGTATGCGCGCTCTTTCCCCCAGCATTCAACGCGGCATCATCACGCCGCAGCAACTCCCCACCTACCACCGCACGTTCTACCAGCCCGACGCCTACGACTACCTCGACAACCGCGACGACGCGAAGAAGATGCACGATGCCTTCCCGGAAGGCTTGTGCCTCGCCACACTCGGCGACGATCCACTCGACGGCCGCGCTTGCCCGATGCACAAGGAGTGGAGTTGGGCCGGAGTTCGCACCGACCTCGGACTCTACCCGCCATCGCGCGTCCAGCCGGCCATGCCGATCCAGGACGAGATCAACGACAACGAGAACACGCTGCAGGAGTATTGCGATCGCATCGCCTGCGGCCCGCTGCTCTACAACATGAAGCTGGTCGGAACCCAGTTAAACAATCAGCATCTGCCGCCCGGCCGCATGCTCGGGATCCCGATGACCGCCGCGAGCCCGGACGCGGATCTCAATAAAGTGTTCATGCAGATGAAGACGGAGATCTCGGGCGAAGTGTTCAAGCGCTCCGAATCGCTGAAGATGACGATTCAGTTGCTCACCCGCATCGTGCCCCAGACCTACGGCGGTACGCAGAAAGACATCGACACCGCCAAAGGCCAGGAGCAGGCTCTGCGCGTCGCCATGGGCGTGTTGTGGGGCGATTGGGACCAGATCCGGCAGGAAACCTCGCACGCCTCGAATTTGAGCGTGGACTGCTTCGCGCAAAACGCGGTCGACGACGTCTACGACGTGATCCAGGACGAAGACTCACCCGACTTTAGAAACGCTCCCATCCGCCTCGCCGATCTCGCCGGCAAAGCCCACGCGCACCCGGAAGCCGACCAGGCTTACCCGATGGGCTTCGAGCAGCAGCGCGATCTCTACATGAAGATGATCGAGTTCGTGCTCTCGCGCGGCAAAGAGAACCCGATCCTAATGGAGATTCTGAACAACTACCAGAATCGCCGGCAGATGATCCGCTACCTCGGGCCTCCCGACATGCAGTTGCCCGAGGAGGACGCGCGGCGCTGGGTGCAGACCGATGTCGCGAAGCTGATCGAGGAAGCGCCGGTACCGATGGACGCGCCGAATCCTATGATGCCGGGCGGTCCGCCGATCCAGATCAAGCAGTGCAGTGTGCAGCCAAACCCCGATCTCTTGAAAGATTACTGGGACCAGGCGATCGAAGTGGTGGTGGTGTACGGACTCAAGCAGGGCGGCCAGTTGCTGAAGGATTCCCCGGACGGCTTCGAGAACCTGATGCTGTATCTCGAAAAGCTGCGCATGATGCAGATGGCCGCGACGGCGCCGGCGATGCCGGGACCTGCGAGCGCACCGAGC
>JBAVUB010000648.1:0-4678 GCA_049696575.1 Acidobacteriaceae bacterium
GAACGCCGACGGCAGACCACGCAAAGACTCCGACGGCTGCGATGGGGATGACAAAATCCCACCAGGGCCAGGTTCTTCTAACCCTGGAGTCGGGTTCCAAACCCTCCTGAGCGCGGACCGTCTGCGCCAGATCGAGATTGTAGCGGTTGCATTCCCGCTCGACGGCCCGCATCCCGGATGCGGATTCATCCGCCGAGACCGTGGCTCCAGCGATCAACATCGCTCCCACAATCATCACGCCGGAGGCAGCCAGCGCAAGCAGCCGCGCGGAGCCCTGAGCATGCGACAACTCGCCGAAGACGAGCACGCCCCAGGCAAATCCCCACAGCTGATTCGTGTTCGAAAGCGGAATGGCGCGGCTGATGCCCACATATTTCGTTGCATATTGCTGGAACAGGTCGCCGATCACCCAGCAGAATCCGCCGAGCAGCAGCCAGAAGATCCAGGGACGCATGGCATGGAGGTCCAGCCAAAGCGATGGAATTCCTCCAGGCAATGTGGCAGCCAGGCAGAGCATGGTTCCGACTTCTCCGAAGGTGAAAACCGTGACAAAGGAGAGAGGGTTCATGCCGGTGATATAGGCCTTGCGATACGGCACGTACATCGTGCCCCAAAGCAGACCCGCTCCCAGCGCCGCAACCACCCCGTTCAAGGCGCGACGCGGGGTTCTGGCGAAGGTGTGAATGGAGAGCGCCGAGAGCAAGACGGAGCCAAGGACGATCAGCCCTGCGCCACCCAGCACCTTGGCCCAGCTTGCGGCGGAAGCTCCCCGCAGCTCCCGGAAGAGGGTCCATCCCCAAAAGATGCCGACGAGTGTATTCGTGTTCCACAAGGGAAAGGCGATGGCGAGGCCGACATCGCGAATGGCGAAGATAGTAAGCGTATTAGCCACCGCCCAGAGCGCTCCCGCCAGAATCGCCCACAAAATCAAGTGCGGACGCTGGCGCAAGTCACGCAGAACCGACTCGGTGCCTTTCATGGCGACCGGCAAAGTCCACCGGGCAAGAAAAACCCCAATCACCATGCAAAAGGAGATGGCGAAGGGCCGGAACCCCGACGCGACCAGGCGGGCCGGTGCTTCTGCGGCTCCCAGCCATGCGCCTGCAGCGAACGCGCATACCGTACCCAGCCGATGCCGTACCTGCGGAACCGGAACCACGGGTGTACGGCGAGCCGGTTCCGAAGCGGTGACAGAATTCAAAATCAAAATGTCGCTCCCGTTGATAAGGCTGCATTAGTGTATCTTCCGGGCGTATGCTGGCAATGCTCTTCCTGATTTTCTGCCTGGAGAAGTTGCCGAGCCTCTAACCTTTGACCTTGTTCTGCGGAGTGACGATGGGGCGAGCAATCATGACCGACGGCCACTTTTGGGCGCCGCTGCTGGTGTTGATTTTGGGGATTGCGCTTCTGATGCACCTGACTTAGTCGTCGTCTGCGGGCGTTCAACATGAATTAACATCTGCAGATACGCGTGCACTGATGGATCTCAGCACGATTTCCTCGGAAGAACTCACCCGGCTCTGCGTCGATGCGGGCGAATCGGCGGCGTGGACGGAATTCGTCCGCCGCTTTCAGAAGCCGATTGCCCTCACCGTTCTCAGAATTTCCCGCATCTGGGGGCTGGCCAGCCTCACCACAGTCGACGATCTGGTCCAGGATACCTATCTGCGCTTGTGCGCCGACGGTTGCAGGCTGCTGCGTGATTTTAGAACCGGCGCGGAGGGCGCGAACTCGCTGACGGCCCTGGTTCGGGTCGTTGCTTCGAACGTGGCGCACGACTATTTCCGCAACAAGACGGCGCAAAAACGAGGGGGCATCCAGACTGCAGGGGGGCAGGAATTACCCGACGAGTCCCTTCTGAGCGACTTGTGGGGCGGCGCACAGAATATTGAGCGCACCGTCCAGCTTCGAGAGATCGACCGCTTTCTGTGCGCGGCGGCGGATGCGGAAATATCGGCGCGGGAGAGGCTGATCTACCGGCTCTATTTCCAGCAAGGGCTGACGGCAGCGGCCATCGCCGGGCTGCCCGGCATCGAACTCGGCACCAAGGGGGTCGAGAGCGCCATCTTTCGTGTTTCCAGATACTTGCGGCTGCGTCTGAATCCAGGACATACCGGCAGTGAAGATTCTCGCAGTTTGCCGGAGGGGCGAATCGGTCAAATTCCGATCAAGAAGGAGGGAGCCTGTTGATTCCCGGAAAAGCCAGGTTTCCCGCCTTCTCGCCTCGTTGGGGATTACAGCTTCGAATCGACGGGGAGAGGAGGGTCCATGGCTGATCAGGAAGAATCTCAAATGCGCTCTGATAGTCCGTCACTGCGATCGTGCCCTGAGCCGTCAGTCTGGGCGTCCTTCTGCACCGGTCAAAATGTGGAGGCGAACACCGAATCCCTGCTCGCTCATGCTGCAGCGTGCTCGAGGTGCGGGCTCGCCCTCAAAGAGGCGCTCGCTGTCTTCGCCAGAGATCCGGATCCGGAAGAACAAGAGCTTTTGGACCAGCTCGCCAGCAGCCAGGAAGACTGGCAGAGGCGGGTGGGCGGTGAGCTTGCTGCTGTGGCGCGGACGCCGCAACCGAAAACGGCATCCCCTCGGAACCGTATCCGCCTGGTGCTCTGGCCGGCCTCGGTTGCGGCGGTTCTGGTTGTCGGCGCCCTCGCCCTGTGGCTCTACCGCGCCAACCACTCCATCGATCGACTGCTGGCTCGGGCCTATGACCAGCGGAGACTCACGGAACTACGCATTCCCGACGGAATGCCGGTCGCGTTGTTTTCCCCGGTTCGCGGAGCGGAGACCTCGGAGTCACCTGACATGCTGGAAGCTCGGCTGATGGCCGAACGGGGGCTCGAGAAGGACCCCACCAGTCCCCAGTGGCACCAATCCCTGGGCCGGATCGACGTCGTCGCCATGGAGCCTGCATCGGCTCTGGCGCAATTCCAGATCGCGGAAGTGCGCGATCCCCACCTCGCGCGGATCCAGTTCGATCTGGGAACCGCCTGGTTCGAACTCGGCGAGAGCACCGGCGACACCAGCAACTACGGCTATGCGGCGGAACGCTTCAGCCGATTCCTGAATTCAGTGAACGGCCGGGATCCTGTGGCGCTCTATGACCGGGCGCTGTGCTGGGAAAGGACCGGAGTTCTGGATCTGGCGCGCAGGGACCTGAGCGCGGCGATCGATGCGGAGAGCAATCGAGACTGGCGGCATGCGATGGAGCAGAAACTTCATGCGCTCGCGGGTGCGGCATCGAAGGCCGAGTCTGGCTCTTTCGCTCCTGGGAAACTCGATGATTATGAGGAACAGCTGACCCCGGAACTGGTAAGGCAGCTGTCTCATCCTTCTGCCGAGAGCCTTGTGGATCTCCGGCCTATCGCAAGTGCCGGAGAAAGCCATCACGATTACTGGCTTGCCGACTGGCTCGCCGCGTCCGCCCGCAGGCAGTCGGCCGAGGGAGATGCAGCGCTTGCGGCGGCGATTGAGGAAAATCTGAGCGGGAATTCCGCGCGTGGACTGACTGACTCCATTGCGGCACACCGTTTCTATCAGGGTTCCGGGAACAGAGCCGGTGAACTTCGCGCGGCATCCGAAGAGATCTACGCTCTGCGCAGAATAGGGCGGCCTCAGGAGTGTCTGCAGAAGCTCAGGCCTTTGCTTGGAGCCGGCCAGCAGCTGCGATACCCGAATGTCAATGTGTCGCTGCTTTTGGACAGGGCTGTATGTCTGTCGATGGTGGGACAGTTTGAGAACGCCAGAAGCGATGCGCAGGCGGGATTCAACCTGGCCAGGTCTGTCGGCTTCCCAGCCCTGGAGGTGCGTGCAAACGGCTATCTGGCGGCTCTTTTCTCAGACCAGGGCCTGGTGGAGCAGGGTTGGAACCGGGATGCGACGGGCCTCCTGAACGAGGCAAGCCCGGCAGTTGCGCCGATGGGCCACTACCAGTTTCTTGCGGATATGACCCTGGACGCCGGCACTTTGGGGCTGACCGAGGTTGCTGCTCAGCTCGCGGCTGAGAGTGCCCGCGTATCGACGACCACCGGGAATCTGCAGATTGCTGCCTATGCCACGGAGTTGCTCGGGCAGAGAGACACAGTCGCGGGAAAGTCTCGGGACGCCGCTCAGGCGTTTGCGCGGGCCGACGCCATTCTGGGACAACTGGGGAATAATAATGCGATGCAACTCTATCGCGCGGACTGGTCGGCAGACCGTGCCGAGCTGGATTTGCATGAGGGACATCACGACGCCGCGTCCCGGCAACTCGACGATGCCGTCCCGGCGGTCGAAGGGAGTCACGATCTCTTCATTGAACTGAATTACTGGACCCGGAGAGCCCAGCTGGAAGGTGCGGAGGGACGCTGGGACATCTCGCTTGCCAGCGCCACGAAAGCGACTGGATACGCCGAGACGGCGTTTGCGGGACTCCAAACCGGCGATGAGCGACGCGCATGGCAACAGAACACGCGCAGCGCCTGGCTGGCCCTGGTCGATGCCCTGCTGTCAGAGCGGAAGCCCGCCGAGGCCCTGAACGCGTGGCTCAATTACCGAACCGCGCCTGAGCTCCCTCTGTTACCCGGTTCTGCTGCGTTGAGACCTTTCGCAACGCCTACAGAGGGAACTCTTCCCGGATTGCAGGCGCCTTCCACCGCCGAAGTGGTGATCTATGTTCGACTGCCGGATCGGTACGTCG
>JBAVUB010000649.1:0-9620 GCA_049696575.1 Acidobacteriaceae bacterium
CCATCGCGACCATCGCTCCCAGCCCCCGGTGTGAAGCTTACACGCCCCCGCAAACCCTGCCCGCGCAGGGCGTAGCCGCGCGCTCCCACTCGCAGCAACCGCAGGCGAACCCCCATCTGCAGCCACGCCTCCAGCGCCTCCCGTCCCTGACCGTCCGCTCCACAGAACTCGGCCAGCGAGTCAAAAGTGGCCGGCCCTCGAGCCAGCCGCTCGAGCATCCCCGCCTCTCCGGCAGCGGCCAGGTACGTGAGCTTATAGAAAGATTTGAGCTCGCCCCCGACGCCCAGCAGCGCGGTCAGCCGGCCATCGCGCAGCAGACGGAGAAAGGGCCTCAGAAGCATCGCCCTCATTATGGCGTATCTCTGATTGCCGACGAACACTGGGCGAAATTAGCGCCCCGCGCTGCAGAGTCGCGCGAGCCCTTCCTGACTGGTCTATCGCTCAGTTGCGTAGCCCGCAGTCATGGCGCCCGCAGCACCAGCTTGTCATACAAGCCCCCCACAATGGCGCCCACCGTGAGCGTAGCTACAACGATGTAGCCCGCTTCAACCACCAGCAAGTCATGTGGCAATCGCGCGACGCCATACCAGCTCGCTGCGACCACGGCTCCGGACAGCAGCACCGCCATCAGCACTCCCTGCAGCACGCCTTTGCGATGACCCACCTCAAGCAGCCACGCCACTCCGTAGGCAAAGAGAAGACAGACCGCCGCAGTCAGCAGGTGCGGCGAATACCACCACCGTATCTGCCTGACTTCCGCGCGAGTCAGTCCCGCGGCGTCCATCCACCGCGTGCGGAACACAAATTGCGAGTGCCAAATGGCTCCCAGGCACCAGGCGGCAAACGCCGCCAGAACAATGGGGAGCTGATAAATCGCTTTCGTTCCTGGCTTCACTTCGCCTGGTGTGTACCGTTCTGCCTGAACCGCCTGCGACAGGCATGCCTGCCCGCACTTCTCGCGTTCAGGCCAGCGCGTGCAGTCGCACAAACGCAGATCTGGATGTCCGTGCATGCCTGTCGCCGCCGCATGCCGGCCATCGAGGCTAACGGCCGCCGGTTGCTGGTTTTCCGGGCATTGGACCCGTCGCCAGCCGGAATATCGCTTGAAAGTGTCGTGTCGCCAAAGTGCCGGAAAAAGCAGAAACAGGCAAACGGCGACAACGCAGAGCACGAGCCAGATGAGGAAGAGCATGGCGCACCTTCTTCCTGCCTGGAAGTCTCCCCCTCATCGAAGTTGTTTTCAGTGATCCCCGTCACGATAGGCTGGGCATTCCGCGGAGCCCGGCCTGAGCAAGCAGAGGGAGCCGCATGGCTCTCGATTCTCCAGACCCGGGATTGCGCGCAGCGCCCGCTTTGCATCCGATTTCCCCGAAACCGCCAAATGTGGAAAAATTGTCAAGCTTTCCGCGCACGGTACTAAAGTGTTGTCTAACATTCCACATAACTTCCACCACAATACCCTCAAAGTATTTTGGCCACCTTTATAGCTGGATATGATATTCTGAACTTATAGAGTAAGAAAACAAAAAAGCCTCGCCACCGCGGCGGGGCCTTTCTGTTTTCACCTGTCGTTTGTACTCGTTTCTCGCTCGATTCTTGCCCGTCTTTTACACGAAGTTCACTCGTCTTCAGCTCGCAGTTCGCTCGATTCTTGCCCGTCTTTCACACGAAGTTCACTCGCCTCCCGCTCGCAGTTCGCTCGATTCTTGCTCGCTCTTGCTAAGCGCTTTTCACTAAAGCTGGGATAAGTATTTTGGAATCAAATGCGGAGACACTTTGCACTTTCGAATCAAATAGATCGCCGGGGGCCGTCAGGAGACGGAGCGTATGAATCAGAAAACAAAATAGAAAGCCACAAGTATCCCGGAATCAAATGCATAGCCCTGACCCAAAAACCGCCATCCCAATGGAATCATATGCGTACGCGCCGTCAGCCCTGGTCAGGGGGGAGGGGGGAGGGGGGGTACCGCCCGCACCAAAGTACCGAAAGACAACGAAGGGTACTTGCCCGCTCTACTGCCCAATCACCGACACAGGAACCGGCAAATTCCGTGGCGGAAAGCAGGTATTCATATCGCAAGCCTGATAGCGCAGTTCTCCCGCCAGCAAGTGGGTGCCGTGCTGCGCGGTCAGGTGCATCTTCAGCACAAACTCGCCGGCGTAGACGCTCAGCTTCTGGCTCGGATCGGCGGGAAACGCGTAATCCTGGCCGGCGGGAAAGTCGACCGACGCGACGCTCACGCCTGGCGGTTCGGCTTCCTTCAACTCGGTGCGGATCAGGCTCTTCTGGCGCGGCTCATGCGAATTGATGTGCAGCCCTTCGTTGATCCGGAAATGCAGCTCGATCGTCGCCGGCTTTCCCGCCGGCAGCGTCACCTGCTGCGGATAGAGGAAACGCACGAGCTGTTTGGGATTTCCGCCTTCGCTGCCTGGCGCCTGCCACGGCAGATTTTGTGCGGCCGCTGCCAGGCCGCTCAGCAGCAGCGCTCCACAAGCAACAGTCACGGTTACATATTTCACGAAGCACCGCTCCCGATGGCCTTTTTGATGTTGGCCTCAATCTCAGCCCGCGGTGCAAGACCGATCGTCGATGCCACAATCTTCCCGTTGCGGTCGATGAAGAACGTCGTCGGCAGCGCATCCAGTCCGCCATACGAGTTCTCGATGGACTGAGCATCGATCAGAATTGGGTAATTCATGTGCATTTTGGACACGAAATCCGCAATGTCCCGCTTCTCGGTGAACAGTTTTGCCGGATCGTCTTTGTCGAGATCGTCGGCGGAAACGCCGATGATTTCCAGTCCCTGGCTTGCGTACTGGTCGTGCAGCTTTTCGAACCACGGAATCTCGACCTTGCACGGTCCACACCAGGTCGCCCAAAAATCGACGACCAGCGGTCTGCCTTTGTAGCTGGCCAGCGAGACTTTGTTGCCGTTCAGATCGGGCAGCGAGAAACCAGGAGCGATTTTTCCGTTGAGCTGGGTGGAGTTGTCTACGTCGCCATCCATATCAGCCGCAGCGGCTGCTTCGTCTGCTCCCGCCGAAGCGGAATCGGGCACAAGGGTCATTTTCATGCCCTGCAGTTTTGCCCGCTCAGCGTTGCGCCGATGCACAAAATTGATCGCGCCGGCTGAAACCATCAGCACCAGAGCCGTCACCATTGCTGCCAGGACTAAGATGTTCCGCTTCAAACCCGTTGTTCCTCGCCTTTGCCCATTCTACAAGTGGACCGGCTCTTGCCGCAGCCGAGTCCGGTAACCGCATGGTGGTAGCATCAGGAGTTTCAGAGCATGAACGACGTTCATACACCCTCGCAACTGGTCCGGATCGAAGCCGAAGCCCTGCTGGCGCTGGCCAAACGTCTCGAAGGCTCGATGGCCGCCGACTTCGACCGCGCCGTCAGCCGCATCCTCGAATGCAGCCAGGCAAAAGGCCGCGTCGTCGTCACTGGAATGGGCAAAAGCGGCATCGTCGCCCAAAAAGTCGCCGCCACGCTCAGTTCCACAGGAAGCCCAGCGCTGTTCATGCATCCGGCTGAAGCCGTGCATGGCGATCTGGGGATGATTGCCGAAGGTGACGTGGTCATCGCACTTTCCGCCAGCGGCGAGACCGAGGAGATCCTGCGTTTGCTGGCAACGTTGCAGCGCATGGGGAACGGTTTGATCTCGTTTGTCTGCGAGATGAAGTCAACGCTCGCCGCTGCCAGCGACGTCGCACTCGACTGCTCGGTTCCCGCAGAAGCTTGCGGCCTGGGTCTTGCGCCCACAGCATCGACCACGGCGATGCTGGCGCTCGGCGACGCGCTGGCCATCGCTGTTTCGCTGCGCCGCGGCTTTCGCGCCGAAGACTTCGCGGCACTCCATCCAGGTGGCAAGTTGGGAAAACGGCTGGCGACCGTGCGCCAGCTCATGCACACCGGCGATGCCATTCCGCGCGTCGATGTGAAGACGCCCATGATCGACGTCATTTACGAAATGTCCCGCAAGAAACTGGGAATGACGACCGTTGAACAAAACGGCCAACTGGCTGGAATCATCAGCGACGGCGACCTGCGCCGGCTTCTGGAGCGCGATGGACCGGAAGGTCTGCGCAAGTCTGCCGGCGAAGTCATGAATCCGGCTCCGAAAACCATTTCCGCAACGGAACTGGCGGTTCGTGGCCTGCACACCATGGAAGAGCGCAAAATTACCTCTCTGATCGTGGTCGACGCCCAGAATCAGATCGAAGGCGTGATCCATCTGCACGATTTGTGGGGAACTGAGCTGATCTGAAGCGATTCGAGGGAACGAAGGGCGCTTTTCAAACGTCTATAAGGAACAAGGTGGCTTCTATGCGGCGGATGTTCCCGGTCGCGTTTCTCTCGGTTCTGCTGATTTCTCTGCCATCAGCTTTTGCCCAGCGTGGTGGTGGACATTCTGGCGGCGGACACGGCGGATCCTTTGGGCACAGTTTCGGCGGTGGATTTTCGGGTTCTCATTTTGCGGGTCGATCATCGGGTTTTGCTTCACGCAACTTTGCGACGGCGCCACGATTCACTTCGAGGGCGCCTGTGCGCAGTTTCGCACCGGGTTATCGCATGCCTTATGGCGGAATCACTGCAGAGCGGCGTCGTGACGGACGTTCAGGTTCCCGTTATCGCTCGCCGTATCGCGGCTATGGCTATAGCTACGGTGGTTATCCGTACTACGCCAACTCCTGGGAATTGCTGCCGTGGGATCTTGGCTATCCGGATTTCACCGGCGACGACGATTCGGCAGCCGATGCGCCGCAGGAGCAGCCAGCCGCTTCGGTCCCACCGCCAGACGAAAGTTATCGGCCCGAGTATGAGCAACCCGCTTATCAGGAACCTGCTTATCAGATGCCTCCGACAACAGTCGACGATTCGGTCGCGGCGGAGCCGGAATTGACCTTGATCTTCAACGATGGGCATCGGGAAGCAATCCACAACTATGTTTTGACTCACGACGCGCTGATCGTGATGGACCAGGCAGCGTCCGGACGCCCGCAACAAATTCCTTTGGCGTCGCTTAACTTGCCGGCAACGGAGCAGGCCGCGCAGCAGGCGGGCCTGGACTTTTCGCCTCCTGCGTAAGATTCACTGATTGTTCTGCAGTTTCATTCGCTGCGCAGCGTTTGCCGCCGTGCGCAGTACTGGTTGGTAAGCCGCATACACACCGTCAAAAACTGCGTCCCACGACGCGGATAACGCGTAGTGACGCGCATTCGCGCGCATGTTCGCATGCAGAACCGGATCAGCCAGGATGCGGCTGATCGCGCTGGAGAATTCCGCATCCGGAGCGATCAGGCCGTTGCGGCCGTCCTCGACGAGCGAGCGTGGTCCACCATCAGGAGTGACAACCGCTGGAACACCGGAAGCCAGCGCTTCGAGAACCACGTTGCCAAACGTGTCGGTGTGCGAGGGAAAGACGAACACATCCATTCCGGCGTAAGCGCGGGCCAAGGCTTCGCCGCGGAGCACGCCGGTAAATTCGGCGCGAGGCAGGTGCTGGCGCAGCCAGGATTCCTCTGAACCCTGGCCAACAATGCGGAAGCGGAAGTTGCGGAGCCCGCGCTCTTCGAGTTCCTTCTGCACCTGGGCAAGTAAAGCGATGTTCTTTTCCACGCTCAGGCGTCCGACAAAGCCGAGGACGACCGTGGAGTCCGATGGATCGCGGTCGCGACGGTTGGGGCAGAACAACTGCGCATCGATGCCGCGCTGCATCAGGTGGCAACGGCGACCGGTTCTTGTCTCGAGCAGGCGGCAGAGATCGAGGTTCGGTGCGAACAAAACGTTAGCGAGCCAGTAGAATCGCGCGGCGATGGTGAGCGCCGTCTCCTCAATGCAATGCGCACCAGCGGCAGCGCTGGAGGCAGACAGCCCATCGAAGAGCCAATGGGAGCGAGTCGCCGCATACTCGTGCACGTTGGTGTGCCACGAAGCGGCCAGCGGAACACGAAGAAGCGCGGCGAGCAAAGTTCCTATTATTCCAAGCTCGCTGGGACCAGTAATGTGAATCACGTCCGGCCGAAACGCTTTCACGGTGCGCGTGACGACGGGAATGTGCCTGAGCCAGGCTGGATCGAACTTCAGATCTTTATCCAGCGGAATCGAGAGGATTCCACGCGGAAGCTCCAGGGTGGTCAGATTGCCTTCGGCGATCACGGGCTGACGGCGATCGCCGGCACGCACGCAGAGGAACGGCAGATTGCGACGGCGGGCGAAGTCCTCAAAGTGCCGAGAGGTATGCGCCACGCCATTGATCTCGTGGAACGAATCGGGGAAATAGGCGACTCGAGTCAAGGGACCGAAGGACACCAAAAAACCAAAGACAGCGAAGAACGGGTCGCAATCAGCTCAGGGCGTCTTCGCCGAGCGCAAAGCGGAGCTCGCGCGACTCGTTCCAGGCGATGCGGAGACCGCCGGAAACCGGGCTGCTGCCCATCAGACGGACGGCGCTGATGATCATGGTCATCCAGGTCGGCGCCGAACCGTCGGGCCACAGTTCGCGCAGAGGGCGAACCACCCCGTTGTGGTCGGGGTGCCAGACGCGCTCATCCCAGGTGCGCGAGCCCAGTGGGAAATCGGGGTAGTCGCGGATCGCGTCGAGCGTCGATTGCAGGATGCGGTGCTTCCAGGGCTGGGCATACTGGGGCATGAAGAGCACGTGGCTGCGGTCTTCGTAGCGAACTTCGTGAATGAACTCGGTGAAGCTCGAGGCCTGCGAGAGATTCAGCGTGGCGTTCGGTTCAAGGCCATGGCGATCGCCACCGGAAATCAGCAGTTTGTTCCACTGTTTGGCAAGGCGCTTGACACTGCGGTTTTCTTCCCAGGGACGTAGGCCGTTGAGTTCGAAGGCGTGCATGAATTCGTGATTGGCTGTGAGGAAGTCCTGCACCCTTTGCGCGGCTTTGTCGGCGCCGATCAGATAGAGATCCCACATGGGATGGTTGAAGACGATCAGCACGTTGGGCAGAGCGTGCAGAGCGGCCAGGATTTCGGTCAGGCGTTTTTCGTCCGGATTGGTCGTGTATTCGGCAAAGGTCTTCATCCAGGCTGCGCCGGAATCGCTGGGCAGATTGTGGATGCCGAAGTGGAAGGCCTGATCGGGGCCGAACGGCGCGCTCCACTCGACCGAGACGGGAATGTGACGAGCGGCAGCGACAGTGCGCAGAAGCATCGGCGCGGCAATGGTGTCGTGGTCGGTAATCGAAACGAGCGGCATCAGGCCCAGGTTCTTTTCGATCTGGCCGCTTTCGACGTCGAAGGCAATGCGCGGTGTTAGCGGCGGCGTCCAGTAGGCTGCGGCGTAATTGACGGGAATAGCGTGGCGTTCTTTGGATTGCCTCTCGCTGCGAGCAAGAATGGGGCGCAGCAGCGGGTACTGGTTTCCCAGGTTGGCGAGGAAATCGAGCGTTTCCTTTGACTGGTTGGTGTGACTGTGCAGGGAAACCGCCGTTGAGTAGTTCCCAGCAGCGTCAGGTTCCTTCCAGAGATAGGATATGCGGCGCAGACCGGCCATGGAAAAACCTCCCGAGGTCGTGCTACTGCCATCACTATCCGATATGCACCATGAACAGGGCATTACGGAAGCAAAAATGATGGGTCAAATCACGGTACGAATCCGGAAAGGTAACGTTACTTCCCGCGATGTTGTGTCGTGCAAGTGACTGTGAATCAAACTACTTTCTGACCCCAACCGCGTGCCGACCCTGCAGTAACCAGGATGGCACAATCGGAACATCGCCTGTTACCAACTCTTCAGCGCCGTGTCTGCGCGATCTCGGGCAGATCAGCGACCTGCTCGGACTCAGGCTCCAGATGATTGCGCGTGAGGCCATCGCGGAGAATCTCGAAGGCCTGGTCGGTGGAGTCGGCCACCTGAAACAATTCGCGATCGCGCGGTGAGATGGTGCCTTTGTCGACGAGAACGTCGAGATTGATGACCCCTTGCCAATAAGACGATCCGTAGAGGACGACGGTGATCTTCTTGGCGAGCTTCTGGGTTTGCGAGAGGGTGAGGATCTCAAACATTTCGTCGAGGGTTCCGAAGCCCCCGGGAAAAACGACCAGGGCCTTGGCCAAATAGGCGAACCAGTACTTGCGCATGAAGAAGTAGTGGAACTCAAAGTTGAGCGCGGGCGTGATGAAGCGGTTGGGCATCTGCTCAAAGGGCAAACTGATGTTGAGGCCGATGGTTTTGCCGCCGGCTTCCCAAGCGCCGCGGTTGGCGGCTTCCATGATGCCAGGGCCACCGCCGGAAGTGACGACGAAGCGATTGCGGCGGGACTTCAGATCTTTGGCCCACTGGGTGAGCAGGAAGGCGAGGCGGCGAGCGTCCTCGTAATAGTGCGCCATTTCGACGGCGGCTTCGGCGCGGCGGATGCGGAGCTCGGTGGTTGTGCCCTGCTCGATGTCAGCGGGACGGGCGGGCTGCTCTTCTTCGGGCGCGGGCTCGCGGGAGCCGGTATTTTCGAGGAGCTCGAGGTCAGCATTGGCTTCGTCGAGGGCGCGGAAACGGGCGGAGCCGAAGAAGACGACGGTGTCCTGAATGCGTTCGCGGCGAAAGCGGGCGAGCGGCTCGGAATATTCGGCGAGTATACGGAGAATGCGGCCGTCGGGACTGTTGAGAAAGCCGTCGTTTTCGTAAGCGAGGGCGGCTTTGTCCAGCGGATTGGGCAGCTTGCGGGGCATTTCAGCTTTCTTTGTAATGGATTGCTTCGGAAATAGCGATCCAAAGATTGAGCAGGCCGAGACCGGAGACCAGGCCACGGACTGCGCCGCTCTCCATGACGTGGGAAAGGTCCGCGTAATAGAGGAAAAAGCGGTTATAGGCCCAGACATGGGTCCACGGCAGAAAAACCAGAATGAGGCCGATGTAAAGGCGGACGATGACGCGCAGGAACAAGTCGGCGCGGTGGAGCCAGTGGGCGGTGTGAGGAGGAGGAATCGGAGTCGCGGTGGAGCTGGCAGGCGGAGGCGCCGGAGCGGGAGAAATGACGTTGGGCGAATGCGACATAAGGCGGCGCGAAGCGCGGGGACGCGCGCAGACGCCCCGAAACGACTTAACCCCACAGTACCACAGGGGAATTCTCGAGGGGGTACCCCCCTGGGGGCTGCTGAGGCGGTGATTGATTCTGCGCAGTTTAGCGAATTCGTATCAACGGGTGAAATTTTATGTGACTGAATCGAGGTCATTTGCAACGCGACCGTGTTTGTTCCACAGACGACCGTGTTTGATTCAATCACGTGCATGAAAAGGCTTGTTGATTGAGGACACGTCAGTTGCCTGGCGCGCGTGCATGCGTCATTCATGTACTCGAATGGCCCCTTCTCACTCGTGAATGAATCGGTGGCGCGTGGGAATGCTTCATTCGCGCGTGTGAGGAGACGAAGAGGAGACGGGAGACCGGAGGCAGAAGGCCGAGGTTCGATGAGTACGGGGATTTGCTGGGTTCGCGGCATGGCTCTCTCCTCTCCGAAATAGAAAAAGCCCGCACGATGGCGGGCTTTTTCTTTCTTGATCTATAAGTTCAGTATGTCACATTGAGAGGGGTAAGCTCGCCAAAATTCATTTGATAGTAAGTGGCTTGTTATCACAGACAGTTACTTTGGGTAAGTG
>JBAVUB010000650.1:0-4050 GCA_049696575.1 Acidobacteriaceae bacterium
GTGAGCGCGGAAGGGATGCGGTTGGCGAGGGCAGCTTCGATCTGGAGGCGGAGGGCGGCGGCGGAAGGCATACGCTACTTTCGCCTTATCTTCGCCTATCGGGAGTAGCTGGGGCAAGGGGGATTTGCACAGTGGGCTAAGTGATTCATTGAAAAGCGGTTGGCTAAAAGAGGTTCAGAAAAAGCGGGCAGCGTGAGGATGGCTTCTTTCCTAAAAAGGGAGAGAGCGGTACTTCGGGACTGAGGCGGGAATCGAAATCGATTGATCATCTGCCGGCAAAAGTATCCGCTGCTTGCTGTGGGGTGAACCTGGCCGTCGGGTGTTTTTTTGGCGGGCTTATGCCGATCCAACAGGCTTCTTTCCCAAAAAGGGAGAGAGCGGTACTTCGGGACTGAGGGGGGAATCGAAACCGATTGATCATCGGCTGGCAAAAGTATCCGCTACTTGCTGTGGGGTGAACCTGGCCGTCGGAGCGTTTTTTTGCGGGCTTATGCCGATCAAACAGCGGGAATCTTTCCCAAAAAGGGAGAGGGCATCGAAACCGCTTGATCATCTGCCGGCAAGAGTATCCGCTACTTGCTGTGGGGTGAACCTGGCCAGCAGGGTGTTTTTTTTGCGGCAAGCTGAACGCCTGGGGGAGGCTATGCTTACGCTCCGGTGCATATGCTTTAGGATCGCTTGCAGTGCTCACACTTGAAACTCCCGTCCAGTTTGTGAAGGGTATTGGCCCCGCTATCGCCAAAATGTTGGCAGAAAAGGGGGTTGCGACGGTCGAGGATCTGCTGATGCACCTGCCTTTCCGGTATGAGGACCGGCTGAACCCGCGAGCGCTGAACGAGCTGAAGCCGGGCGAAATGGCCAGCGTGATTGGCGAGGTGCGCGGCGCGACGCTGCTGCGGACCAAACGGATGCCCATTTTTGAGATGACAGTTGGGCAAGGCATCTCCTCGATGAAGTGCATGTGGTTCCACGGCACGTATCTTGAAGGCAAATTCAAACCAGGACAGATGGTGGCGCTGTTTGGGAAAGTGGAGGCGTCGAAATCGGGACGCGGCTTCAAGATGATCCAGCCGCAGTTTGAGGTGCTGCCCGATGGGCACGATGATGCGCTGGATCGGATTCTCGAGGTTGGCCGCATCACGCCGGTGTACGAGTCGCTGAGCGGCAGCAAGCTGGCGTCGCGATGGATTCGGCGCACGGTTTGGAATGTGCTGGAGGAACTGAAGGGCATTCCGGAAACGCTGCCACGCGAGATGCCGGAATCGGTTTTGACGCGGCTGGATTTGGTGAGCCGCGAGCAGGCGCTGCGCGAGGTGCATTTTCCTTCGGCGGGCACGGCGATGGCGCAGTTGCAGGCGGCGGCGACGCCGGCGCATCGGCGGCTGATTTTTGAGGAGCTGTTCTATCTCGAACTCGGCCTCGAGGTGAAACGGCGGCGGTTTCAGGAGAAAACGGGGATCGCGTTCGAGACCAGCGAAAAGGTGCGCGCGGCGCTGCGCGAGATTCTTCCGTTTCATCCGACGACGGCGCAGAAACGAGCACTGGGCGAGATTGCGGCCGACATGCGGCGTGGCGCGCCGATGCGGCGGCTGCTACAGGGCGATGTGGGTTCGGGGAAGACGATCGTGGCGCTGCAGGCCATGCTGATCGCGATTGAGAATGGGCATCAGGCGGCGCTGATGGCGCCGACCGAAATTCTGGCGACGCAACATTATTTGTCGGCGAAGCGAGTGCTCGAAAAGGCGCAACACAAATATCGGATCACGCTGCTGACCGGGTCGCTGGATGAGGATCGGAAGCGCGCGGCGCGGCGCAGGATTTTTCAGGGCGAAGCGGATCTGGTGATTGGAACGCACGCGCTGATCGAGGAGAAAGTCGAGTTTGCGAAGCTGGGGCTTGTGGTGGTTGACGAGCAGCATCGGTTTGGCGTGCTGCAGCGGTTTCGGCTGATGAAGAAGGATGGCGCGGAGCCGGATGTGCTGGTGATGACGGCGACGCCGATTCCGCGAACGCTGGCGCTGAGCTTGTATGGCGATCTGGATCTGAGTGTGCTGGACGAGCTGCCGCCGGGCAGAACGCCGATTGTGACGCGGCTGGTGACGGATGAGCGCGCGGATGAAGTTTGGGAGTTTGTGCGGAAGCAGGTGGCGAAAAAGCACCAGGTGTATGTGGTGTATCCGGTGATTGAAGGGCCGAAGGACGACCAGCCGGAACTGGATTTTGCACTGCCGGATGAGGTTCCTGAGCCTGAGCCACAGAAAAAGGGCGCGAAGAAGACGAAGAACGAGGCGTTGTTTCCGAAGCTGCCGCTGAAGTCGGCGACCGATATGTATGAGCGGCTGCGGACGCAGGAATTGGCGGATCTGCGCGTTGGCTTGCTGCATGGACGACTCGATGCGGATGAGAAGGAAGTGGTGATGCGACGCTTTCAGCGCGGGGAGATTGACGTGCTGATTGCGACGACGGTGATTGAAGTGGGCGTCGATGTACCGAATGCGACGGTGATGGTGATCGAGCATGCGGAGCGGTTTGGGCTGGCGCAGCTGCATCAGTTGCGGGGACGCGTAGGGCGTGGTGGCGCGAAGTCGTACTGCATTCTGATGACGGGGGGAAAGATCTCTCCGCAGGCCGAAGAGCGGTTGGCGGCGATGGTGCGCACGCAGGATGGTTTCGAGCTGGCGGAGCTCGATCTGGAGCTGCGTGGACCTGGCGAGTTTTTTGGGACGCGACAGGCAGGGTTGCCGGATTTTCGCGTGGCGAATCTGGTGCGCGATCGCAAGCTGCTGGAGTTGGCGAAACTGGAGTCGGCGCGCTTTGTGCAGAAGGCTGCTGAAGAGGCGACTGCGGAGGAGCGCGCGCGGGTTGCGGCTCGGTTGAAGGATACGTGGCAGCGGCGGTATGGGCTGGCTGAGGCGGGGTAAGTCTGGTCGCAGGTTACAGGTTACAGGTTGCAGGTTGCAGGTTGCGGATTGCGGGTTGCAGGTTATTGGGGGTTTTGGAGTTGTGAAGCAAGGGAAATCGGAAGGCGGGATGGTGCCGGAGCACCGGGATTGCGAAAGAGAACGCAATAGTAGAGGATGGAACCGTTTCGAAAGCAAAGCAGGTTGAACAGGCTTGCATCGAACGCAGCAGGAAAGGAGATCGAACAATGAATCTCAGATGGATTGGCGTTCCGGCACTGGCGCTGATGGTGTTGGCCGCGGTGGGAGCGCGTACGGCGAGAGCAGCGGGAGCAACGCACGCAACACTGGCCGCCAGCTCTGGGCAGGAACCTGGCGGATGGGATGTGCCTCCGCGGGAGCTGAACGACATTCAACGGCAGGGTTTTCACGACGGCATCGAAGGGGCGCGGAGGGATTTCGAGAATCATCGCCCGGCCAACGTGGAGAATCGGGACGAATATCGTCATCCACACATGCCGCCGGAACAGCGGGAGGCGTATCGGGATGGTTTCCGGAGAGGCTACAACATGGCGATGTCGCACCTGATGGGTGGCCCAGGGCCGGAGTATCGACCGACGCCGCCGCCGCCACCGCCGGAGGTGCGCGGAGACTGGGACACGGTTCCGAACGAGTTCAACGATATGCAGCGGCGTGGTTTCCACGATGGGATGGAAGGGGCGCGCAGGGATTTCGAGAATCACCGGCAGCCGAATGTGGAGAACCGCGATGAGTATCGGCATCCGGACGTGCCGCCCGACATGCGGGAAGCGTATCGGGAAGGATTCCGGCGCGGGTACGATCGCGCGATGGCGCATTTGACGGGGCAGGCGTGGAGGTATTGAGAAACAGGGAGTAGAGAGTAGAGAGAGTAGAGAAGCCTGGGGCCGTTGTGGGGGAGAGGTTTGCGCCGGCGCGGGAAGGGCCTGCTGCGGAACTACAGCAGGTCCTTCGCTGCCAGGCGGCGCTCCTCGACGTCGCGGTAGCGTTTGAGGATGACGAGGGAGTTGGCGCCGACGACCAGGGTGCCGATGGCTCCGGGCAGGAGCAGGCCGTACCAGACACCCCAGGGCTGGCGGCCGGCGAGGGCGACGAATCCGGCGATGAGCAG
>JBAVUB010000651.1:0-8508 GCA_049696575.1 Acidobacteriaceae bacterium
TCCTGTCATCCGAACTTCCCGCCTTTTCTGACGTGGATCTTCGCATTCGCAGGCTTTCGCTTTTGGCCGCCGCGAACATCAACCTGCATCGAAATGGCGATGCAATTCGATACCTCGCGAATGCAGATGCACTTTGCTCCAGCATGGATCGTTCTGTCTGCAGCCACGTCCTGGATGCCCACTGGACTTTTGCGATGGAGCAGGGAAACTACGACGAAGCGTTTCGTTTCTCATCGCAGGAGCTGGCGCTCACGCGCAAATTCCGTCAATCCTTCGACGAAGCGGCAGCTCTCATCAACCTGGCGGTGACCTGCCTGCAGACGGAACGGTTTGACGAGGCGATCGAATGGTTGAATGCCTCGAACAGCCTTGCCGCTCCCCTGGGCGCTCAGGACATCCTCCTCACCAATGCAGGCAACCTCGGTTGGGCGTACTACAGCCTCGGTGATCGGGAACGGGCCTTCGCATTGTTTCAGGACGCTGAGCGGCGCGCGATCGCACTGGGGGACACGGAAGACGCGATCAACTGGCTGACCACAACTGGCTATGTCTATCAGGATTCCCAGGATTGGCCGCGTGCGATGGATTCATATCGACAAGCTCTGCTGATGGCCAGAAACAGCGACAACCGGGACAAAGTTATCAACTCCCTCGAAAGCCTCGCCCACATCTCCATCGAGCTCAACCAGCTCAACGACGCGGATGCCTACCTCCGCCAACTCGATCCGCTGATCCGCGCCAATAATAATCGTCTCGATGCGCTCGACGTTCTGCTGGCCGAGGGACGGATCGCCGCGGCTCGGCGTCAGGATCAGCAGGCGGAAGCGCTCTTTCGCCAGGTCAGGGACGATCCGGCGAGCCAGATCACCATGCGCCTGGGCGCGGAGCACGAGCTGGCGCGGCTCTTCGAGGAGCAGGGGCGCATCGACGACGCGAAGAAGATGTACGCCACTGCGCTCGATACCTTTGAGTCGGCGCGGGCGCAGATCAAAAACGAAGACTCGAAGCTGCCTTACTTCGCCAACGCCACGCCCATCTACGATGACTACATTGGGCTGCTGATTTCGCAGGGCAGGGAAGAGGAAGGGCTCGCCGCAGCGGATCAAAGCCGCGCGCGCACCCTCGAGCAGGGGCTTGGGGTGACGGCCGGGAACCAATCCTTCCAGTCGGTCTCGCTCGATCCTGGAGCGATTGCATCGCGGGCCGGCGCGACGCTGCTCTTTTACTGGTTGGGCGAAAAGCAGTCCTGGCTCTGGGCCATCACGCCCAGGAAAACCACGGTCTTTCCCCTCCCCGCCAAAGCGGAAATCACGCGCATCGTTGAACGCTACCGTCAGGCGCTGCTGGGGCCGGAAGACCCGCTCGCCTCCGCCAACGCTGACGGCCTCGCGCTCTATCGCATTCTCGTCGCGCCGGCAAAGAGCATGCTTCCGCCCAACGCGAAGGTCGTCATTCTTTGCGACGGCGTTCTCAGCGAGCTCAATTTCGAGACGCTGCTGACTAACACGCCTGCGCCTCACTACTGGATCGAAGACGCGGACATTGTGTCCGCACCGTCGCTGGCGATGCTGGCCGCGTCGAAGCCTTCGCGCGATGCCGGCCGCAAACTTCTGCTGGTGGGCGATGCCGTTTCCCCGGGTCCCGACTATCCCGAACTGCCCAACGCCTCCGTCGAGATGAAGCAGATCCGCAGGCATTTTCAACCGCAGGATGAAACCGTCTTCGCGCGGCAGCAGGCGAGCGCCGCCTCGTACCTGGGGAGCGTGCCGCAGCATTTTTCCTACATTGACTTCGTCGCGCACGGCGTGGCCAGCCGCACCGATCCGCTGGATTCGGCGATCATCCTCTCGCGCACCGCGGGCGGCGAAGATTCGTTCAAGCTTTATGCGCGCGATATCATGCTGCATCCCATCGACGCGCGCCTCGTCACGATTGCTGCTTGCTATGGCGGCGGAACGCGCACCTATGCGGGCGAAGGTCTGGTCGGACTCTCGTGGGCGTTCCTGCGCGCCGGCGCGCACAACGTGATCGGCGCGCTCTGGGAGGTCAGTGACGAATCTTCTCCGCGCCTGATGGACGCGCTCTACGGCGGGCTTGAAAAAGGCTTGCCACCGAGCGCCGCACTGCGCGAGGCGAAACTCTCCCTGCTGCATGCCCCGGGGGATTTTCGCAGACCGTTCTTCTGGGCCTCGTTCCAGCTGTACACCGGGATGTAGCGGCGTTCCTATCGCCGACGGTCGAAGCGGCCTTCGCTTCCGCGAAGTTTTCGAGTTGCCTGATACGAAAGTGCCCGGCGCAGCACTACTCCCCTGTGCGACATGAGGCGCGGTCCCCAGCCCGCTCGATCCTCCGGCCTCTCAACGTCAAAAGTCGCCGCGAAGGAGCAGCATGTCGTCAGCAACCAAATTTGTGCTTCGCGTACCCCTCGATGCTTCGCGGGTTCCCGATTTTCAGCCCGACCGCTCCGTGAGCGTACTGGCCTGGCACAAGCAGGGGGTTCCGCAGCAGCGTCTCGCGGCGTTCAATCCGCAGGGAAAAGGCTCGGCTTCATTTGAATTTCAGCAGCCGCCGGAATCCCTGCGTGTCGCGCTGGGGCCGGAGACCGCTACGCCCGCCGACCTCCAGCGCCTGCAAACCATTTCCGTCGCGGTACCATCCTCGACATGGCAGACAGGATCCGAGGTCTCGCTGCCCGCCATTCAGATCTCCTCGTATCACTGGTGGTGGTGGCAGCACTGGCGCCAGAATTTCAAAGTCACTGGCCGGGTTCTCAGCGCGCGGGGCATTCCGATCATCGGTGCAACGGTTTCCGCGTTCGACATCGACGCATGGTGGTGGTGGACCGCGCAGGAGCAGGTGGGACGCGCCACTACCGACGCGGAGGGTTGCTTCGTCATTGACTTCGCGCGCGGCTGCGGCTGGTGGCCGTGGTGGTGGTGGGTCACGCGTGACTGGCAGGCCAACTCGGCGCTCGTCGATCAGATCACCGCGTTCGTCCGCCAATATCCCAGGTTCGCTGCGCTGGGGGCGCCAACCCCTGCACCCAGTCTCGACGTTTTCCAGGCGCTGCTCGCCTCGAGTCCCCGGCCCATGCCTGCCCGGTTCTCCAGCAGCGTCTTCCAGAGTGGCCAGACCATCGCCACCACGGCCATTGATCCTGCCTCGCTCGAAGGTCTGCGCGAGCGGCTGATCGAAATCCTGCCCAAAAAGTTTCCACTGCCCATCTGGCCGTGGTCCGCATGGTCTCCCTGGGAAGACTGCGGCGCCAACGTGCTTTTCAAAGTCACCGAGACCTGCGCCGATCAAACCACCGTGCTGCTGAACGAGACCATCAGCGAAGCCCGCTGGGATATTCCTTCGTCGCTCGATGTGACACTCACCGCGCGCGATGGGAGCTTTCGTGAGAGAGCCCCGGGGTGGACGCTGGTGGATTATCTTTTTCCGGCGAAGCTGGGCAGGGCAGGGAAGGAGATAGTGGTGCCGCCAGGCAGGCTGGCATAAGTCGGGCCAATCAATTCGGGCCATGCCTGGCACCGGAACTGCGGGAAGGCCGGGAAAAATTCGATGCAACAGGAGTTTCTATGTGGATCTTAGCGATGATCTTTGACTTTCTCTTCGGATGCCGCCATGCGGACCTGAGCCGTGTCTTCACCATCGGCGGCCAGACCTATCGGGTGTGCTGCACGTGCGGAACAAGGTTCAGTTACTCGTTGTCGCGCATGCGGCTGGGAGCACGATGCGCTGAGGCTCCAGTGACTATCCCCGTTTTCTCGAGGGCAGGACGCCGGTCCATCTCCGTTTTCTCAGAAGATTTCCAGATGGAATAGAGCTTGATCCGAGTTATGCGCGCGGTTCGGCTCTCAGTTACAGGCTGGAGCCGTTGCGGATGAAGAATCCGCCTGGGAAAGGCGGAATTCTTCGAGGAAGCTGCGCCACGCACTTAATTTTTCTGAGAGCCCTAAACTGTCGAGATAGGCAACATCGAAAGGAATGTCGCCCTTCTCCAGTGCGTTGAGGGATGCAACTGACAGGGCGTCGGCGCAATGAACTGCCGTTAATGGAGAAAAGCGCGTGTCGAGGGCTTCCGATGGACGGTGGTGAAACGCGACCGCGTGCACCAGGGAAGTCGGCAGTCCCCACATGCTCATCAGATAAGCGCCTAATTGTGCGTGCGAACATCCCAGAGCCTCGATTTCGAGGGCCTCGATGGAAGGCACGCAGCACTCCGCTTCCTTCAGAACTTCGCCGTACTCCTTCGGTTTCTCGGCGAGAAGAATGATCTTGCCGGCATCGTGCAGCAGACCCGCGGCAAAGCACTCTTCGGCGAGCGACTTGTCGCCGGTTTCGTCGACCGCGATGCGTTGCGCGATGGATGCCACGCAGACACTGTGATCCCACAACGCGGGAAGGTAACAGGCGACCGCGGATTTCCTGTCGAACTGAGAGAAGACGTGGATGGAGAGAGTCAGGGTGCGGACCGTCTCGATCCCGATGAGTGAGACCGCCTGGCGCAGACTGGATACGCGGCCGTGCACGCCGATGAAGGCGGAGTTCGCCAGCTGAAGAATCTTCGACGCCATGCCGATGTCGCGGGCGATGATCTGTTCGATCTGCGCGAGCGACGTGGTCTCCGAACGCAGGGCGAGGGTCAATTCGTTGTAGATGGCCGGGAGGCTGGGGATGGAGCGCAGGCGGGCAATGGCGGCGGCGATGGCAGGGTTGGTGACCAGATCGCGCGAGGCAAAAGCCTGGTTGAGACGCAGCTTGAGCTCCCGGATATCGCACGGCTTGGCGAGATATTGATGCGCGGGGGCGATGGAGCGGAGCACGGCCTCTTTTTCCGACTGCCCGGACAGAACGATTCTGACGATCTGCGGGTAGCGATCCTTGATGCAGTCCAGGAGCAGAGCGCCGTCCATGGAGGGCATGCGCATGTCGGTAATGACCGCATCGAACCGTTCCTTCTCGAGCGCCTGCAGAGCAGCGTAAGCGCCGGGAGCGAAGTGCATATCCCATTCCTGGCGCATGTCGTGCAGCGCGCGGCGGAGCCCGGCCAGCACCATGGCGTCGTCGTCGACGAAGAGCAGGCGTTTCAGCATTGGTTCTCCTCAGCTCCGCAGGCAGGACCGATGGGGAGGTGGACAAAGAACGTGGTGCCGGCGCCCATTTCGGTTTCGCACCAGATTTTTCCCTGGTGCTTTTTCACGACGACGCTGTGCGCCAGGGCCAGACCCTGACCGGTCCCGGCGCCTACCTCTTTGGTGGTGAAGAACGGTTCGAAAATCCGGGTGCGAATCTCCGGCGGAATCCCCGTGCCGGTGTCGGATATGGCGATTTCCGCAAAAAGGCCGCAGGTTCTGGTGCGAACCGCGATTTTCCCCTTGCCTGTTCCTTTCTGCTTTTGCCGGATGGCGTGCGCCGCGTTGACGATCAGGTTCAGGACGACCTGATTGACATCGCCGGGATAGCAGAGAACGGGGGGAAGCGCCTGGTCCAGATCCATGGACAGGTCCGCCACGTATTTCCACTCGTTGTGGGCGATGGTGACGGTCGACGCGATTCCCTGGTTGAGGTCGGCCGCCGCCTTTTCAGCAATATCCGGATGGGAAAATTCCTTGACCGCGCGAACGATCTTCGCGATGCGCCGCACTCCTTCCAGACTCTGCGTGATGGCGCGCGGAACCTCCTCGGCGATGAATTCCAGGTCGCAGAGCCTTTCCGCCTCGGTCAGGTCGCCGAGGACGTCGGCGGATAATCCCTGCGCGCCGTCCTGGACAGCCTTCCGGTACCGTTCCAGCAATCGAAATGCAGCCGCGCAGGACTCGTGGAGAAAGGTCAGGTTATCGGTGACGAATTGCGTAGGAGTATTGATCTCATGCGCAATGCCGGCGGCGAGCTGGCCGACTCCTTCCAGCTTCTGGGCCTGGCGAAGCCCGCTTTCGAGGGCACGGCGCTCGGTAATGTCTTCTTTGACGGCCAGGAAATGGGTGATCGACCCGTTCGCGTCCACGATGGGCGACAGGGCTGCCGATTCCCAGTAAAGGTCGCCATTTTTCTTTCTGTTGCGAAATTCGCCGCGCCACTCTTTTCCAGCCAGGAGGGTTGCCCAGAGCGATTCGTACATCTCGCGCGGCGAGTGACCGGAATTGAGGATGCGCGGGTTCTTACCCCGTACTTCTTCGAGGGTGTACCCCGTACATTCAGTAAACTTGCGATTCGTATAACGAATATCGCCGTGCGTATCGGTGATCACCACGGAAACCGGGCTCTGCTCGACGGCGGCGGAGAGCTGGCGCAAAGCGTCCTCATGGCGCCGGCGCTCGGTCATATCGCGGAAGCTCCAGATGCGGCCGTAGTACTGGCCCTGGGCGCCCGTTACCGGGGAAGAATAACGGTCGAGGATGGTCCCGTCGTTGAGTTCGAGTTCGTCGCGGCTGGTTTCGCGCGGTTGGTTGTAGAGTTCCCGCACCCGGTTCACGAACGATTCGGGATCCCTGGCCCTCCGGGTGACGTGGCGGAGAACCGGTTCGTCGTCCGGGCTGGAGGCCAGTTCGGCGGGGACGGCGAAGATCTCGTTGAAGCGGCGGTTCTGGAGGATGCGATGGCCGGCCGCGTCCACAACCAGGATGCCATCGAGGGTCGCATTCACCTGCGCTTCGAGAAAAGCCGTCTTCTCCTGCAGTTCGAGCTCGGACCATTTCCGCGCTGAGACGTCGCAGACCACTCCGTCGACGAACGTGAGGCCGTTTTGCTGCCAGGCGCCCATGGCCCGGTTGTGAAACCAGATCCAGGCGTCATCTTTGCACTGAAAGCGGAACTCCTCATCGAAGGGCGCGCTTCGCGAATAGAGCGCCTGAGTGGCTTCCAGAACGCGCGGCAGATCGTCGGAGTGGACGCGCGAGAGAAGAAACGGCGTGCCTCCGGTGTAAATCTCCTGGGCGGTGTAACCGGTCCAGTCCGTGAACTTAGGGCTGATATAGATCATGCGGCCGTCTTCGTCCGCGGTCCACGCGACGTCGGGCTGATTGGTGAGAATGCGGCGGAATTTTTCTTCGCTCCTCTCCAGCCGGGCCCCGGTTTCCCTGGCGTTGTGCTGCAGGGAGCCCAGCCAGGCGGCGGCCAGGGCGCTCAGCAGGAACGGCAGCACAATCGGCCTGGCCTCCGGACTGATCCCGAGCGTATGAAGCGGGGGCAGAAAAAAGTAGTCGAACACCAGAGAGGCGACGCCGGCCGCCAACAGACCCGGCCCCCGGCCGCCCAGCCAGGCGCCGGCCACGATGGCAGCGAGGAACAGGTATTCGACGCTGTGCGGAATGACGGAGTGGAGCAGTTCGGACAACAGCAGGGCGAGGCCGATGAAAACCATCGCCAGCCCGTAACGGACAATTCTGCTCCCAAGCCTCACAGGACGCTTATCGGCCCAATCTTCGGCGCCATGACGGATCCGTGGCTCGGCGCGGTTGGCGACCTCCTGGAACTGCGGCTCTTGTTTTTGCAGGCTTCGCCGATATCCGTACCAGCTTCCCGTGCGGAAGGAATCGACGCCGCGCGCGTCACCGCGGGGGCGCCGCTGGCTGGTCGTCGAGTTGGGAACGCGCGATGCGCGGGTTCCGGGGAGGCAGCATTGGGGAAGGAAAAGATCCTGTGTGTCGACGACGAATCGTCGGCGCTGGAGGGCTACCAGAGAATCCTGCACCGGCAGTTCGAGGTCTCGACCGCGGTCAGCGGCGCGCAGGGGCTGGCGATCCTCCAGAGGTGGGGTCCTTTCGCCGTCGTCATCTCGGATATGCGGATGCCGGGCATGAACGGCGCCGAGTTCCTTGCCCAGGTGCGGGAGAGGGCGCCGGGAACGGTCAGGATGCTGCTGACCGGACACTCCGATATGAAAGCGGCCATGGATGCGGTGAACCGGGGACGCATCCTGCAGTTCCTCACCAAGCCCTGCGAGCGCGATGTGCTGATCGCCGCCATCAACACCGGCGTGGCTGAGTATCGCAGCCAGAAAGCGGAGAGGGAGCTGGTCAGGACAGCGGAGAAAAAGGAGCGCTCGAAATCGGACTGGGAAGCCGTGGATTTCGCTCAATGGGATCGCTTTGAGAGTTCCGCGGGCCTCCCCGGACCGGCGCAAGCCCGAGCGCACCTTGTGCCGCTGGTGGGAACGGACGCTCAATGCTATGTCGCGCTGCTCAGGCTCACGGTTCTTCGGACCGTCGAAGAGCGTTACGGAGAGAAGGCGGCCGGCGAGTACCTGGGAACCGTCGCCCAGCTTCTGACCCAGGCGTTCGGTCCTGACGATCAGCTGTTCCACTGGAGCCGGGACGTCCTGATGGCCGTCCTGCGCCGGCATATTTCGCCGGCCGCAGTCCGGATGGAGATGGAGCGGCTGGTCGCGGAGGCGCGCGAGTACGTCATCGAAGTGAGCGGCAGGCGGATGATGATCGCTTGCCTGATCGCGTTCGAGCTGCAGCCTGCGGCGCAGTTTTCCGGATTCAGCGACCTGCTGGCGGC
>JBAVUB010000652.1:0-5178 GCA_049696575.1 Acidobacteriaceae bacterium
TTCAGCCCCGTCCCCACCGCCGTCCCACCCAGCCCCAGCTCCCGCAATCCATCGCCCGCCTGCCGCAAAAATTCGCCCGTTTTCCGGATCGCCACCCCGTACGCCGCAAATTCCTGCCCGAGCCGGATCGGCACCGCATCCTGCATATGCGTCCGCCCCGCCTTGACGACTGAGTCGAACTCCGCGCCCTTCCGCGCCAACGCATCGGCCAGCGAATCCAGCTCCGGATACAGCGTCTCCAGATCCAGCAGCGCCGCCAGCCGCATCGCCGTCGGAAAAACGTCGTTCGTCGATTGCCCGTAGTTCACGTCATCGTTGGGATGAACAAATTCATACTCGCCCAGCTTCCCGCCCAGAATTTCATTCGCCCGATTCGCAATCACCTCGTTCGCATTCATGTGGAAGCTGACGCCCGCCCCCGCCTGAAACACATCCACCACAAACTCCGCGTCCCACTTTCCCGAAAGTACTTCCTGCGCCGCCGCGATCATCGCATCCGCCTGCTTCGGATCAATCAGCTCCAGCTCCCAGTTCGCCTCCGCCGCCGCCCGCTTCACCATCCCCATCGCCCGAATCAGCAGCGGATGCGCCCGCATCCCCGAAATGGGATAGTTCTCCACCGCCCGCTGCGTCTGCGCGCCGTAATACGCTCCCGCCGGCACCTCGACGAATCCCAGCGAGTCCTTTTCCTTACGCATCTCCGCCATCGCTCGACCCTCAGTTCTCTCAGATGATTCACGCCGGAAAAGGATTTGTCATCTCAGGCGAGTCAAACATTCCGGCGAGGAAGCGATCCGCGCGGGACAGCAATGCGCCCGTTCGCTTCTGCCAGTGGCGTGGAAATGACGAATCCCTCCAGACCGATCAAGTTCTGGTTTGTCAGTGATTCGACCGGGGCGACAACAATTCCAGTCAGAAAGCTGTAGTGGCCGGCCGTCCCAACAATCTACTGCGCCTGCGCTGCAGCGGCCTGCAAAGGAATGGCTCCCCAAGCTTTCCATAACCAGAATGCAAGTGTTCCCTCGCCGGCGACGATGAGGAAGAACAGTACGTATTTCGGCCAATGATGGCGATACTGCGCATAGGTTTTCCAATAGGAATTGGCATCTACCTGCGCGTGGGTATTGGCATCGGTCCATGCATTCATACACGCCTGATCAGGCGGAGTTCCGCATTGCTGGCCCGGGCTGGGCGGTCCTGATGCCTTGAAGGCTTTCGTCCGCGTGTCGAAAACGAAGCTACGCGTCGCGGAGGTCTGAAAATCGAATTGTGTTCCAGTGAAATAGGGATCGGAAAAGTCCAGGTCGATGAGAGAACGCACGTACCCCGGGCCAGCCACCGGCACATCGGTCTCAAATCCCGGAGCATGAAAATAGCCGTCGTAGGTGTTATGACTTCCGACAACATATCCGTTGGGGAGGGTAACGTATGGATCGGGACTGAATCCGCAATCTTGATGAGCCAGAAGGTTCGAGACTGCCACATGAATCAGAAGCGCTATGGCGATCCAAATCAGCGCAAAAAACGGAGCTGCGATGCTTATGAAAACCACTCGACGGCCGTGCGTTGCTTTCTTGCGCTTAGTCGCGAAATAGAGGATCGCAGACAAGATTCCAGCCGTAATCAGGCTGACAAGCCCTACAGTCGCAATCGTCATGAAAATGGCGAAGCCAGCCATCGGGAGATTTTAACGCCTAACCTGGCTGTATCGAAATGCAGCACACGAGTCGCTGACGGAGTCGTGGCCACGAACTGGCCGAGCTACCGGCTCGCCTTTACGCCAGAATCGGAACCCCGGCAAACTCCGTCTGAATCCGAGCCTTCCACTCCCGCGGCCCCGTCTCATGCACCGAAATCCCCTGCGCATCCACCGCCACGGTCACCGGCATGTCCTCGACCGTAAACTCATAGATCGCCTCCATGCCCAGATCCTCAAACGCCACCACCCGCGCCGCGCGGATCGCCTTCGACACCAGATACGCCGCCCCGCCCACCGCCATCAGATACACCGCGTGATTGTCGCGAATCGCCTCCACCGCCGCCGGCCCTCGCTCCGCCTTCCCAACCATCCCCAGCAGCCCGGTCTCCTCCAGCATCTGCCGCGTGAATTTATCCATCCGCGTCGCCGTCGTCGGCCCCGCCGGCCCCATCACTTCTTCCCGCACCGGATCCACCGGCCCAACATAATAGATAAACCGATTCCTAAGGTCGACCGGCAGCTTCTCCCCGCGCGTCAGCATCTCCGTCATCCGCTTGTGCGCCGCATCGCGCCCTGTCAGCAGCTTCCCGCGCAGCAGCACCACTTCCCCCGGCTTCCACGTCGCCACTTCCGCGCGCGTCACCGTATCCAGATTCACCCGCCGCGCCGACGAAACGTCATAGGTCAAAGTCGGCCAGTCCGAAAGCGACGGAGGCTGCAAAGCCACCGCCCCGCTCCCATCCAGCACAAAATGAGCATGCCGCGTCGCCGCGCAGTTGGGAATCATCGCCACCGGCAAATTCGCCGCATGCGTCGGATAATCCCTGATCTTCACATCCAGCACCGTCGTCAGCCCGCCCAGCCCCTGCGCGCCAATCCCCAGCCGATTCACCTTCTCGTAAATCTCAATCCGCATCTTTTCGAGGCCATTCTTCGGCCCGCGATCCAGCAGCTCCCGCATGTCGATCGGATCCATCAGCGACTCTTTCGCCAGCAGCATCGCCTTCTCCGCCGTCCCGCCAATCCCAATCCCCAGCATCCCCGGCGGACACCACCCCGCACCCATCGTCGGCACCGTCTTCAGCACCCATTCCACCACTGAGTCCGATGGATTCAGCATCGCGAACTTCGCCTTCGCCTCGCTCCCTCCGCCTTTCGCCGCAACAATAACGTCAACCTCGCCGCCCCGCACCAGCTCCACGCTCACCACTGCCGGCGTGTTGTCTTTCGTGTTCTTCCGCGCCCCCGCCGGATCCGCCAGAATCGACGCCCGCAGCGTGTTATCCGGATCGAGATACGCGCGCCGTACCCCCGCATCGGCCATCTCCTGCACCGTCATCGTCGCGTCCCACCGCACATCCATCCCGATCTTCAGAAACACCGTCACGATCCCCGTGTCCTGGCAAATTGGCCGGTGCCCCTCCGCGCACATCCGCGAATTAATCAGAATCTGCGCCATCGCATCCTTCGCTGCCGCCGATTCCTCGCGCTCGTACGCCCGCCCCAGGCTCGTGATGTAGTCCACCGGATGGTAGTAGCTGATGTACTGCAGTGCATCCGCCACGCTCTGAATAAAGTCTTCCTGCCTGATCGTCGCCATCTGAAATCCACCTGCCTTCAGGTTAATCCACCGGATGATTCGAAATCTTTCCGCCCGCCGAAAGGCCTCTGCACCGAAAAACCTCCAGCCAAATCCTCAGCTCCTTGATAGCCTTCTCGCCAATACCCTCGCACATGGCGGCGCACCACGCGCCCCCGCGCACCGCAGCCTGAAAACAGCATCGCAGGCCTTACCACAGTAAGCAGCGGCAAGCCCGCACTGGCACCTCCGCTTCCCTCTTTTCGACGGGCGTATCATGCTATCTTCACTAGTAACTCATTGTGCATAGATGCACGCCCGGCGGCATATTAACCTGGTGAACGGTGTGGCATCCTTCCCGCGCATTCCGCTCGACGGCACTACAATAGGCACCGATGTTCAACACTCGCGATCGCGGGGTCCTTGCACGATGCATCGCTGCGGATCACTTATTAGCGCCTGTCGCCTTCGCATCATGCAGCTTTCTCGCTTCCCGGTTTCCCCCCCGCAGCCAGCGTCGCTCTCAACCAGCGGCGCCCTCGCTGACAAGTTTCGATTGAGGAGAACAAGCAAATGCATTTAAGAATCCTGAAGTCTGCTGGTCTGCTTCTGGCGTCCGCAGGTTTGGCCTTTCTCTCCACCGGCTGCAAAAAAATCGTGCCGGTCACGCTCACCTGCAACGCAAGTGCCCCTTCCATTTACCCAGGCGACCAGGAAAACGTCTCCGCCACTCCTGCCAACCTGGTTGAGAAGAAGAACTGGGATGCGCTCTACACCTGGAGCGGCACCGGCGTCTCCGGCAGCGGAACCAGCGCCACCGTCGCCACCGCGTCCCTCGATCCCGGCAGCTACACCGTGAAAGCCGAAGTGAAGGAAGGCAAGAAAGGCAAGGAAGGCATCAAGCCCGGAGAAACCGCCGATTGCTCGGCCGACTTCACCGTGAAACCCTTCGAGCCGCCAACCCTCAGCTGCGCGGCCAGCCCTGACACCGTCATGTCCGGCGGCACCTCCACCATCACCGCCACCGGATCCAGCCCGCAGAACCGGCCTCTCACCTACAGCTATTCCGCTTCCGCCGGCAACGTCAGCGGCAACGGCACCAGCGCGGTTCTCTCCACCACCGGCGCCCCCGCCGGATCCATCACCGTCACCTGCAGCGTGCAGGATGACAAGTCCCACACCGCCTCCGCGACCACGTCGGTGAACGTCCAGGTTCCGCCGCCACCACCGCCACCCAAGACGCAAACCCTCTGCGCGATCCAGTTCGACCGCGACACCAAACGTCCCACCCGCGTCGATAACGAATCCAAGGCCTGCCTCGATGACGTCTCGCTGAATGCCCAGCAAAAGGCGGACGCCACTCTGGTGCTGGTCGGCAACTCGGCTCCCGTGGCGCCACCCAAGGGCAAGCACCACAAGAAGGAGATGTCCGCCGACGAACTGGCAGCGCAGCGCGCCGTCAACACCAAGCTGTATCTCGTCACGGATAAAGGCATCGATGCGGCCCGCATCCTCGTAAAAACGGGCACCAGCGGCCAAAACGAAGTCCAGGATTACCTGGTTCCCGCTGGCGCAAACTTCGACAACGATGTACCGGGCACGACTGTGATTGACGAGAACGCCATCAAGGCGCAGCCTCGCAACGCGCCCCCGGCCCATCATCACAAAAAGGCTGCTGCCGCTGCTCCTAAGGCGCAGTAACCCGTAACTCCCGATATAGTAAGCGCTGAGGGCTGGTCCGTTCCTGGACCAGCCCTCAGCCTTTTGCTGCAGCGTGTTTCAGAAACTCAGCTTTGTATCACAGCACGATGTATGAGGCCACGGCCAGGCACAACCGCGCCCCCCAGCCGGAGCGTAAAAAAGCCGCTGCACCCCGCCAGGTTCACCCCACAGCAAGTAG
>JBAVUB010000653.1:0-3304 GCA_049696575.1 Acidobacteriaceae bacterium
ACGGCGACGGCGACCGCGGTGACGTCGGCTCAAACCGCGACCCTGACGGCGACGTCGGGCGGGGTCTCGAAGACCTTCGCTTTGACGCTGGGAACGACAACGCCAACGCTCACTTTCGGGAGCAGCAGCGTGGCTTTCGGAACGGTCACGGTGAATAGTCCGGCGACGCAATCGGTGACGATGACGTCGACGGGCACGGGGGCGGTGACCATCAGCAGCGGATCGGTGAGCGGGACGGGATTCTCGATTCCAGGCGCGAAGTTCCCGGTGACGTTGAATCCAGGCCAGTCATCGTCGCTGGAAGTGCAGTTCGATCCAACGGCGGCGGGCGCAGCGACCGGCACGGTGGCGCTGACCAGCAACTGCTCGATGGGCGGGACGATGACCGTCGCGCTGAGCGGCACGGGCGAAGCGGCATCGGCCAGCTATCAGGTCGAGTTGAGCTGGGATGCGCCGGCAGGGTCCAGCGATCCTGTAGCCGGCTATCACGTTTACCGGGCGACGAGCAGCGGGTCGTATGCGTTGCTGACCTCGTCCCTCAACACACCAACGACCTACACCGATACGAGCGTGCAGGCCGGGGCGAACTACAACTACGACGTGAGGAGTGTGGATGCGTCGGGGGTGGAAAGCGCACCCTCGAATGTGTATACCGCGACGATTCCGTAGCGAAGTGGGCAAGCAGGCATCGCTGCCGGAATGAATTCTGCGGACTGGCCAGTAGGTTGCGGTCAGCCAGGGCGGGCGGGAAGCGCAGTTTGGCTTCGTGTTCCGCCCTGATTTTTTGTGCAATTCGAAACGAGCGGCAGGTTTGGGCCGGGTGCTGGAAAACGCGGGCAGAGGACAGACGATTTGAGGCCGCCGATTCGACTCGACCTGGTCAGTTGCCACGGAAGCGAATGATGCGGCGCCGATCGCGTTTGGAAGGGCGGCCGGCGGGAGCGGACGCGAAGTGCAATCCGGCCCTGCGTTCTTCTGCAAACTTCCTGCGCCCTTCGCGGCTGGCTTCCGTCTCGCGATAGAGCTGCTGCGCCACGGACGCTGGCCCGCGGACGTCGCTCAGGCCCAGGACTTCTACTTCGAAGTCGCCGCCTTCGGTTTTGATCGCGAGAAAATCCCCCACCCGCACTTCGCGCGCGGAGCGGAGGGGCTGATGATTGGCTTCGATCCGGCCCAGTTCACACGCCTTCCCGGCGAGCGTGCGCGTTTTGAAGAAGCGCGCGGCCCAAAGCCATTTGTCGAGGCGAACGCCGGTCATTTTTCTATCGTAGCGGTGGAGCGGGTCCTGCCTGGAACTGCGGGCTCATCATCGTAGTGGGAAAAAGGGGTAAACGCCGGGGGCGAACATTCGGCGAAGCCTAGCGCGTGTTTCGCTTCCTTGCAAGGGCTCGGAGGAAAACTTTTGGGGCGGGGTATCTTTCTGGATAACCACAACATCTTGTGGTCGGAGGCTAAAAAACACCCAAGTCGTGAGGTTTTTGCTGTAACTTGCGCTGCCCGTGGGATTTAGGGCTACGGCTGGAATCGCGAAGACCGCGTTTTTCCACTATGCAGGGAGAACCATGTCGGTTACATTCGTCCGTGGGAGGAAGTGGTAAAAGCTGGTCCAAAGCCTCTTTGGCACTTTCACCCTCCTTTATGGCGTCCCAGCGCCCAACATTATCACCTTTGGGCAGCCGGGAGCTGGCGAATTTGCGGGGGTTCCGCTTTAGGTACGGGGTTCGATGTTTCGTGGCAGCCACATTACGCGGGTCGATGAGAAAGGGCGACTCAAGCTCCCAGCTGAGTTCAAGCGGCAGATCGATGCGGAGTACGGGAACGATCCGTTCTACATCACGAGCCGGGACGGAAAGACGGCGGAGATTTTCCCGATGCGGGTATGGGTGGAATACGAGAAGAAGCTGGCGGCGATGCCCAGCTCTCACCCGGCGAAGGAGAAGCTGCTGATGCGGCTCAACTATTTCGGGCAGGAAACGGAGATGGACGGGCAAGGACGGTTGCTGTTGCCCCAGGTTCTGCGGGAGAAGGGAAATCTGGTCGCCGAAGTCGTGGTGCACGGCAGCGAAGAGCGCCTGAAGGTTTCGAACCATGAGCAGTACGAGCAGGATCTGGCCAGCAATCCGATCACTGCGGAAGACAAGATGGAGATTTCGAAGTACGGGCTGTAGGGAGTGAAGACCCCCCAGGGGGAGCACATGACGGAACCAACGCGGCATGTGCCGGTTCTTTTACAAATTGCGATCCGAATGCTGAATGTGCGCCGGGGCGGCGTGGTGGTGGACGCGACCCTTGGCAATGCAGGCCACGCGAGCGAGATTGCCAGGCGGCTGGGGCCGGAGGGAACGCTGATCGGCTTCGACCGGGACCCGCAGGCGATGGAGCTGGCGCAACAGAGGCTCGAAGCGCTGCGCGAGGAACTGGGAGCGGAGATGCCGCGAGTGGTTCTGCACGATGTGGAGTTTTCGCAGGCCGGTGAAATGCTCGCCGGGCAAAAGGTCGACGGGCTGCTGGCGGATTTCGGAGTCAGCTCGATGCAGTTCGATCAGGCGCACCGAGGGTTTAGTTTTCAGGCGGAGGGCAACCTGGATATGCGGATGAATCCGCGTGAGGGAGTGACCGCCGAACAAGTGGTAAATCAGGCCGGGGAAAAAGAGCTCGCCGATCTGATTTACGAATTCGGAGAGGAAAGGAGGTCGCGGAGAATCGCCAGAGCCATTGTCCGGGCGCGGCCCGTAACGACGACGGTGCAGTTAGCCCGAGTGGTTGCAGGCGCGCTCGGAACAATGAAGGGGGAGCGAATCCACCCGGCGACCAGGACCTTTCAGGCCCTTCGAATTTATGTGAACGCCGAGCTGAGCGAGATTGACGCTTTGCTGCAACTGGCGCCGGACGTTCTGAAGTCGGGAGGAAGGCTGGTGGCGATCAGCTTTCATTCTCTCGAAGACCGGCGGGTGAAAGATGCACTGCGCGAAGGAGCGCGGCAGGGGATTTACGAGGTGCTCACGCGGAAGCCGTTGACGGCCGAAGCGGAGGAGACGGATCGCAATCCGCGGGCGCGCAGTGCAAAGCTGCGGGCAGCGGAGAGAAGGGAAGAGGAAGCGCGCAGGGGGTAGGGTGTGGCCATTTGTGTTGGTGGTGATTCGGGTCCGCCGCACCTTACGCCGTACGCGCTGGATCTCAGATCGGGCCAGGGACAGGCAGAACGAATTTGAGGCAGGGTGAGGGAGACGAACGATGGCGACGCAGGCGATAGCGGCACCGGTGATGGGTGGATTGGGTCGCGGCACGGAGTGGGTTGCGGAGC
>JBAVUB010000654.1:0-12013 GCA_049696575.1 Acidobacteriaceae bacterium
CGCCAGTTTGTCTTCCTTGCCTGCTCAAGCGTATCGTCAATAACTGGTTCGGGTGGCATTCTCTGCACGCGGGAGAAGCCGCACTGGAGACAACATGAGCATTACGCACTTCCGCACGAGCGACGCGCCGATTCCGGTGACCTTCCAGACAATCCAGGAAAAAAAGCAGACGGGCAGGCCAATTACCGCGCTGACCGCCTACGACTACGCCACAGCACGCCTCGTCGACGAAGCAGGCATCGACTTGATTCTGGTCGGCGACTCGCTGGCACAGGTCGTTCTGGGCTACGAAAACACGCTGCCGGTAACCGTGGACGAAATGCTCCATCACACGCGCGCCGTGCGACGCGCCGTGAAGCGGGCCATCGTTGCCGCGGATATGCCATGGGGTTCGTACCACCTCGGCATCGACAGCAGCGTCGCCAACGCTGTGCGCTTTGTAAAAGAAGGCGGCGCGCAGGCCGTCAAGATCGAAGGCGGTGCCAGCCGTGCCGAGTTGGTGGAACGCCTCACGTCTGCTGAAATTCCGGTGATCGGCCATCTGGGACTGACACCGCAGTCCGTGCATCGCATGGGCGGCTACAAGGTCCAGGGAAAAACCGCCGCGGCGATCAACGAACTGCTGCACGACGCGCACTTGCTGGAGTCTGCAGGTGCCGTGATGCTGGTGCTCGAAGGCATGCCGCGCGAAGTTGCTGCGCGCATCACCACGGAAGTCGGCATTCCGACCATCGGGATTGGCGCAGGACCAGATTGCGATGGGCAGATTCTCGTTTTCCATGACCTGGTGAATCTCAGCTTCTCGACACCGGCCAAATTCGTCCGCCAATATGGCGATGCGGCCGCTCTGTTCCGGAACGCGGTGGAAAGCTATCGTCGCGACGTCGAAGAGCGAGCCTTTCCAGCCGACAGCGAGAGCTATCATCTGCCCAAAGATGTGGCGGCAGCGCTGGGAACGCCGGCACTTCGCCACAAGGCCTGACTCGGCACCATGCTGATTGCCAAAACCATCGCCGAAGCGCGAACTGCGGTTGCGAAACTGCGCGCCGAGCGCCACTGTATCGGGCTCGTGTCCACCATGGGCGCGCTGCATAAGGGACATCTCTCTCTGGTGCGCGCCGCCAAAGCGGCCTGCGATGCGGTGGTGGCGACGATCTTCGTCAATCCCACACAGTTCGCGCCTGGTGAGGACTTCGCGAAGTATCCGCGAAGGTTTGATGCGGATTGTGCGCTGCTCGAAGCCGAGGGCGTCGATGTCCTCTTCGCGCCGGATGCTGCCGAAATGTATCCGGAAGGGGCGACGACCTTCGTCGAAGTTGCCGGAATCTCCGATCGCCTCGATGGCGTCTCGAGGCCAGGCCATTTTCGCGGCGTGGCCACCGTTGTGGCGAAGCTATTCAACATCGTCCAGCCGAACCACGCTTTCTTCGGCCAGAAAGACGCAGCCCAGGTCGCGGTGCTGCGGCGCATGGTGCGCGATCTGAATTTCAACCTGGAGCTGGTGGTCTGTCCGACCGTGCGCGAGCCAGACGGACTGGCGATGAGCTCGCGCAACCACTACCTGTCCACAGAAGAGCGACAAAGCGCGCTGGTCCTGAGCCGGGCTTTGCGCCACATCGAGGCGCGGGTTGCTGCAGGAGTGTTCGAGTCTGCGCGGCTCATCGATGCGGGGCTGATTGTTCTGGCCGAAGAGCCGGAGATCCGGCTCGACTATTTGCGCATCGTCGATCCGGAGACGCTGGAGGACGTGGCCGATGTCACTGCAGGCGCGCTGGTAGCTGTTGCCGCTGTAGTCGGTCCCGCAAGGCTGATCGACAACGTCCTGATCGCGCCGCGCTGAGGATTTATTGCGGCGATTGCGCACCCTCATCGTCGTCCGCAGGGCGATGGCGCGGCTCAGCCGGTGGAACGAAGTGTTCCGGCATGGAGTGACCGCGATGGCAGGTGCCGCAGGTGACGTGCTTGTCTTCGGGCATGGCGTCCGGATCATGCACCTGCGTCATGTACTGCTCATTGATCGTCTGCGTCATCTGGATCATGGTGCGGGCAATCGTCTTGTCGTCCTTCGCGTCGGAGGGAAAGTCGAGCTTGTGCGTCTGCGGGTTCCTGGCGTGGCAGAAGCTGCATTCAACGCCGAGCGAGCCGGCGTAGCCGCGCATGATTTTGATCAGATCCTCACGCGCGATGTCCTTCGGCAGCACTTTCAGGTTCACCGGCTTCGGCTGCGGACGTCGCGGACGAGCGCCGGTTTGGGCTTCTGGCGTGGCTTGACCAGCAGGAGCCGGAGCTTGACCGAAGAGCGGCTGAGCGGCAAGGGAGAGGGTCAGGATGGCAGCGAGGAACAACGGACTTCGCATGGGGGTGTTTCCTGAAGGGTTGGATGAACTGCGGAGAATCTTCGCTCGTGACTCATGGTACACGAGGCGGCTCGACGAGACTTCCGTCGAGTTTCAGATGGCGGGGAATCATTTTGAGACGAATCGGTTGCCCGCGATAGCAAAACGGAGCGGCCGCTCCGCCGCTTTGCGGATGCCAATGCGCGGAGTCGCGACGATTTCCGGAGTCGCAAAGCCATCGTCTTCGACATGCAATCCAGAGCGCGCACTGGTGACGTCGATGCCGTTGTGCGTTTCCCGCTCGATGTCCAGAGCCTGACAGAGGCGGCCAGGACCGGACGTGAGAAGGCGGGGATTCGCACTCGAATCAAGCCCTCGCAGCCGCGCCATGGTCCTGATTCCCTCGATCGGCTCAAGCGCGCGCAGCAGCACGCCGCCAGGCTGGCCTTCCGGCTCGCACGAGAAATTCAGGCAGAAATGCATGCCGTAGATGAAGTAGACGTACGCGAAACCAGGAGGGCCAAACAGGACCTGGTTACGGTCCGTCTTGCCGATAAAGGTGTGAGCGGCTGGATCATCGAGACCGAAATAGGCCTCCACTTCCACGATGCGGCCGGCGAGACGCTTGCCCTCGTATCGCCGCACCAGGACCTTGCCGAGAAGCCCCTGTGCGACGATATCGGGAGGGTCGACGTAGAATTCGCGCGGCACGACGGGAAACTTCGCCATTTAGCTGGCTGGCAACCCTTTCAGCGTCGCCAGGACCTCTTCGGCGTGGCCTTCGGGCTTCACTTTGGGGAAGATCTTCAGCAGCCGCTGGTCAGGGCCGATGAGAAAAGTCGTGCGCTCAATGCCGATGACCGTCTTGCCGTACATATTCTTTTCCTTCAGCACGTCAAACTGTTTGCAAACGGTTTCGTCTACATCAGCAAGGAGGGGATAGGGCAGATCGTACTTTTCGCGGAACTTCCTCTGCGCTTTTGGCGTGTCGCGGGAGATGCCGAGCACGATGGCGCCGGTGTTCTGGATCTTTTTGAACTGGTCGCGGAAGCCGCAGGCCTCAATGGTGCAGCCAGGGGTATCGGCTTTCGGGTAGAAGAAGAGAACAACCGGCTTGCCGGCAAAATCTTTCAGATGGATGGTCTTCTCCGAGTCGTCCTGGAGCGTAAAGTCCGCAACTTTGTCGCCGATTTTCATATTTTCCCTTCAAAAGAGCCTATGAATGTCCGCGCAGCGGCGGACGATTAAAATTGTCTTGTAGCAGTGAGGATTATGTCACGGGTTCGCACACGATGTTTTCACCTGGCCTTGATCGCAGCGGCGGCCGCAGCCTGCGCTCTTCCTGCGCATGCACAGTATCCGGGTCATGTGGACGAGGCGAAGCAGCAGAACGGCACCCACCTGCGCGCAACCGCGATTCTGGAGTACACCGGCGATCTCGCGAAAATTAAACAGAGCCGGCTGGTTCCGATCGTGGTGTGGGACGGCATGCAATATCAGCCGGGTTCGCTCTATCTGGCGCAACCTGCGCCGCTGGCCGTGCTTTCAGGCACGCAATATGAACTGGAAGCAGCAGGCAAACCGCAGGGTTTTTTCAACATAAAAGACTCTGAGGATCTGGCCGGGCTGTGGATCGGCGTGGGTAGTTTTGAAGCGCCGCCGCAGCCGAAGCCGAAAGCTTCGCGGGCGAACAGCGGTCACACCTATGAGGTGAGGGACGTCGATCCGGACAAGCCCCACTTTGCCCACCGTCCAAAGGACGAGCAGGATCAGGGCGGGTCCGAAGCCGGCACCGGCACGAGCTCCGGCACAGGAACCAGCGCTCAAAATGCGCCTCCGGTCGATCCGGACCGGCCGACGCTGCACCCGAGGCCGAGCGGCAGCGATTCGGGATCGAGCGGCGCAGGCTCCAGCTCTTCACCCTCGAGCCAGCCGGACGACGACACGGACCGTCCGACGTTTCACCGGCGGTCCAACGCATCGGGTGAGATTCCGACAGCGCAGCCGGCCGTCGATCCGGATCGTCCGCGCCTGATGTACACCGCGCCTGTTGATCAGGCGAAACTGGCCAGGCCCGATGCGTTGTTCGGTTTGCCGCCTGACATGAACCAGATAGCCGGGATTTCCGACAACCGCGCCGAAGACACGGAATCCTGGGTTTTCTCGTGGTCGAATCCAGACGATGAGAACAAGATGAAGACTGCGCTGGAGACAATCGCGCAGCAGGCCATTGCTCCACCGGCAGCCGCGACAACGAAGACCGCGAGCGCTGCGCATCGCCGGACGCACGCGCCAGTCGCACCGGCTGCGCCCGCACTCGCCGACGAGGATTTCCGCTGTTACAGCCTGAGTTTCGGCGGCGGGGCCACCATGGTCCTCACTGCGCGCTCAGCGGCAGCACCGATGAAATACGTGACGATTGTCGCGCAGCCCGATTTCTATGGCCAGCCCAAAGTCCTGCTGAAGCAGGTGACCAGTGATGCCGGACTCGACGTCGCGCCGCGCTACCGGCTGGTGGATGCCGTGGATACCGAGGGCAACGGGCGCGCGGACCTGATCTTCGAACTGCGCGGGCAGACCTACCGGCAGTTCGCCATCTACCGCATTGCCGGTGGCACGGCGACGGAAGCCTTCCTGACCCAGCCAACCGCCAATTAGCGAAGAACAGTTACAGTTTGGGAAGCTGTCCGGTGTCCCAACCGCCACCCAGCGCGCGGATGAGCTGAACGCTGGCGACAAACTGCCGCGTGGCGATGTCCGCCTGAGTTCGCTGGTCGGAGAGTTGCGCAGTCTGCGCGGTCAGCACTTCGAGGTACGTGGTTACGCCGCCTTTGTATCGATTCGTGCTGATGTTCAGCGAGCGTTCCGCGGCCGCGACGGCCAGATCCTGCTGCGCGGACTCCTGATCGAGAATGCGAATCGCCGCCAGATTGTCTTCCACGTCCTGGAACGCGCCGAGCACGGTCTGCCGGTAATTCGCCACCTGCTGCTCGTAGGCATCGCGCGCCTGCTGCGTAATGGCGTGGCGGCGGCCCGCGTCGAAAAGAAGCTCGATGGCCGATGCTCCCAGTGACCACATCTCGCTCGGGCCCTGAATCCATGTGCCCGGGTTGCCGCTTTCAAAGCCGCCGGTGCCAGTGAGCGCAATGTTGGGGTAATACGCGGCAATGGCCACGCCGATCTGGGCGTTGGCCGCATCGACCTGGCGCTCGGCCACGGCAATATCCGGTCGGCGCTCGAGCAGTTGTGAGGGAACCCCGATGGGTACGGGCGGAATCTGCTCGCCCAATGGCATCGCGGCGAGGCTGAAGACTGACGCAGGCGTCCCGACCAGCGTGGCGATGGCGTGCTCATACTGGGCGCGAGCAACGCCAACGTCGATATCCTGGGCGCGCGTCGTTTCGACCTGGGTCTGAGCCTGGGCCACATCGACTTCCGTGGCCACGCCGCCCTTAAAACGTATCTGTGTCAGTTGCAGATAGTCTTCGTAGGATTTGACGGTGTTATCGAGCAGTTGCTTCTGCGAATCGAGGCCCCGCATCTGGAAATAATCAACAGCCAGCTCGGCGTGCAGGCTCAGTTCCACGCTGGCCAGCAGGGCGGCGGACGCCTGCGCGTTGGCCCGCGTCTCCTCCACCGTGCGACGAACCTGCCCCCAAAGATCCGGCTCCCACTGCGCCTGCCCGGCAATGCCGAAGCTGTTGAACTGGTAGTTGGTGATCCCTTTCACCGTATTGGACTGATTACTGGACTCGCGAGTGCGCCCAACGGAAGGCCCTGCAGAGAGGGTCGGATAATACTGCGAACGCGCCACCCGCACCTGCTCGCGCGCCTGAAAATATTGCTCCATGGCCGCGCGCAGGGTTTGATTGGAAACCGCGACTTTGGCCTCCAGAGCGCTCAACTGTGGATCGCCGTAAAGATCCCACCACGCACCGCGCAACGTTCCGTCGTTCGGTTCGGCCTGCTTCCATGTGCCGCCGGGAGGGTTCGGCGGCGGCACGGAATTCTCTTTCCACGCGGGAGCCGTAGCGGCATCCGGGCGATGGTAGTTCGGGCCCACCGTGCAGCCAGCCAGCAGCAGCGCTGTTGCGGAGCTCGCAATCGCCCCTGGGCGGATGCGGATCATGCACCGCCCTCCGGACCTTGTGGGTTCTGGTTTTCTTCTGGCGCTGGAGCTCCGGGAACGCCGCCCTCGTTGGGCGCGACGACGCGGACCTTTTCCCCGTCCACGATGGAGTCAGGAGGATTCCGGACTACTTCGTCGTTCGGCTGCAGGCCCTCAATCACCTGCACCACACGGCCGTCGTCTTGCCCGATCGTGATCGGCACAAGTTTCGCGGTGTCGCCGTCCTTACCGTGGATTACGGTGACGACCCGCAAACCCTCCTGACGGAATAGCAAAGTCGACACGGGCAGAATCAGGGTCTGACGGACGACATGGAGCTGGAAGTGGACTTCACTGTAAGCACCTGGGACCAGCGAACCATCGCGATTCGGCACGTCCACCTCGACGAGCAACGTGCGGGAGGTCGGATCGATGGCCCGCGCGGTGCGCACGACTTTGCCGTGGAACCGGCGGCCTGGAAATTCCTGCAGAGTCAGGTCGGCGGAAGTTCCCGGCGGGCACGACGGGGAATCGATCTGGGGCACGTTCACATAGACGCGCATGATGTGCTCGTCATCCATGTGGAACATCTCGCGTCCGCCCGATGTTCCCGCGCCCGCGTTGATCAACGTGCCGATATCGACGTCGCGCGCGGTGACAATACCGTCGAAGGGCGCGTAGACGCTTTCAAAGCCAGTCAGCTGCTCGAGCCGCTGCACGTTGGCCTCGGCTGACTTCACCTGCGTGCTTGTCGATGCCGCCTGCGTGACGAAGTTCTCCGTGTCCTGCTTCGCGACGGCGTTGCTGGCCAGCAGATCGGTGTAGCGGCTGGCCTGCTGCTTCGCGTAGCCGGCATTGGCTTCGGCAGTCGCCAGATCGGCTTTGGCCTGAGCGAGCTGCTGATCGACTTCGGGGCTCGCGATCGTAGCGAGCAATTGCCCTTTGCGCACGTGCGCGCCGATGTCGAAATACCATTTCTCGAGATAACCGTCGGTGCGGGCATAGATCGGCGAATCGACATAAGCAAACATGTTCCCGGGCAGAACGATTTCCTGGCTGGGTGCGCCGGCTTTGGGCTCTTCGACGGTGACGTTCGCCACCGCCAACTCGCCCGTGCGCGTCTTCAGGGTCTTCTCCGCGCGCAGGCGCGGGATGAGTTCCGCAACCGCCACAACCGCAGCCACAATGAGCACGACGGTGAGCACCAGGATCGCCTTGCGTCCTGAAATCGGCGGGCGGTCGTCTTCATAACCGTGGGTTTCGGTGCCGTGGCTGTTCGGGGTCCGGTTGGACTGGGGCTGGTTGAGTTCGGTCATAGGTTAACTCCCGGTCACGAACTGCTGTTTGTGGGCGTGCTGACGCGCATCGCGCTCTCGGCGGCGGCGCTCGAGACGTCCATGCATCACGCTGAAAATGGTTGGGACAAAGAACAGGGTCGATACGGTGGCAAAGAGCAAACCGCCAATGACGGCGCGTCCGAGGGGCGCATTCTGCTCGCCGCCTGAGCCGAGGCCAAGGGACATGGGAATCATGCCAAGGATCATGGCGAGGGCGGTCATCAGCACGGGCCGAAAACGGACGAACCCGGCGTTCAGCGCGGAAAGCGATGCGTCACCAACGGTCACCTCCAGCTGCTCGCGCGCAAAACTAATCACCAGAATCGAGTTCGAAGTCGCAACGCCCATGCACATGATGGCGCCGGTGAGCGCAGGAACGCTCAGGCGCGTGTGGGTGAGGAACAGGAACCAGACGATGCCGGAGATGGCGGCAGGAAGCGCGCAGACGATGATGAAGGGATCGAGCCACGACTGGAAGTTCACAACGATGAGCAAATAGACGAGAAGAATCGAAAAGAGGAGGCCACCGAAAAGGCCCTCAAAGGAAGTGCGCATGGTTTGCACCTGCCCACGCACGACGATGTGCGAGCCGCGCGGGCGTTGCGACTCCTGCTCGTCGACGATCTTCTGGATGCCCTTGCTCACGCTCGCCAAATCGGTACCGACGACGTTCCCGTAAATATCGATGACCGGCGTGATGTTGTAGTGGGTCACGATGCCCGGCTCTGTGCCCGGAACGACGGAGGCGACGTTGCCCAGAATCTGGACGGGCGGGCCGCCCACCGGACCTGTCCACGAGGATGGAAGACCTGCCCCCAGCGAGCCGCTGTTGGCCGCAGCCGCACCGGCGGCGCCGTTGGCTCCTCCGCTTGACTGCGTCAGTGGAACATTTCTCAGGTCCTGCAGCGTGTCGAATTCATACTGCGGCGACTGCGCGGCAATACTGTACTCCACGCCATTTTGAGGATCGAGATAAAACGTCGGCGACGTCTGGAAGCTGCCGCTGGAGGCGACCAGCAGGCTCTGCATCACATTGTTCTGCTGCAGGCCCATGCTTTGGGCCATCGATCGATTCACCCTGACCGTGAGATTGGGGTTGTCAAAGGGCTGCTGGATCCGCATGTCCGCCGTGCCCGGAACGAACTTGATGCGATTGAGCAGATACTCGGCGAACTCCCGGTTGGCGGCTTGATTCGGGCCGACGATCTGTACGTCGATGGGCGAAGGCAGGCCAAAGTTCAGAATCTGGGTCACCATGTCGACCGGCAACGTGTAGAACCCAGTGCCGGGAAAACGTCTGGGGAGTTCCTCGCGCAGCCGCGCCACGTATTCGTCGGTGGGCCGGTGATGCTCGGTGAGCGAGACCTGGATGTCGGCGTCGGCTGGGCCAACCGGGGCGGAGTTCGAATAGGAGGTGTTGATCCCGGAATACGGCAGGCCAATGTTGTCGATGATGGTCACCAGCTCGTTCTTCGGGATCACCTCGCGGATGGTGTTGTCGATGCGGTCGCAGAGCGCGGCCATATCTTCGATGCGGGTTCCGGTTCTCGCTCGGGCGTGGATCTTAAACTGGCCGCTGTCGACTGTGGGGAAAAAGTCCTCGCCCAGGAACGGATACAGCAGCGCCGCCGATCCCATCGTCACCACGAAGAAAAGAACGATGAACACCGCGGAGTGGGCGATACACAGCTCAAGAATCCGCCGGTAGCCGCGACGGATTTTCTCGAAGCGGCTCTCAAAGCCGAGTTGAAAACGCGTGAAGGGGTTGAAGCTTTGCCTTTTCCGTTCGCCTTCCTGCGGATCATGCTCGCGCAGCAGATATTTCGCCATGGTGGGGACCACCGTGCGTGAAAGCAGGTAGGAGGCGAGCATCGCGAAGACCACCGCCTCGGCCAGGGGCACGAACAAATATTTCGCGACGCCGCTCAGAAAAAACATCGGCACAAACACGATGCAGATGGAGATGGTGGCGACCAGCGCGGGAACCGCGATCTGCGCGGCCCCATCGAGGATGGCCTGTTCTATAGCTTTGCCCTGCTCCAGATTGCGATTGATGTTTTCGATCTCGACGGTCGCGTCATCGACCAGAATGCCGACCGCCAGCGCGAGGCCGCCGAGGGTCATGATGTTGATCGTCTCTCCCAGCGCGCTCAGTGTCAGCAGCGACGTGAGAATCGAGAGCGGAATGGAAACCGCAATGATCAGGGTGCTGCGCCAGCTGCCCAGAAAAATGAGGATCATCACCGCCGTAAGGCAGGCGGCGATGATGCCCTCATGCACGACGCCGTCGATAGAGGCGCGCACGAAGATGGACTGATCGGCAAGGGGCGTGATCTTCAGTTGGGGGGGGAGCTGAGGCTTGAGGCTGTCCGTCTTGGCGAGAATGCCCTTGACGATGTTGAGGGTCGAGGCGTTGCCCGTCTTGATGATCGAGAGCAGCGATGCCCGCTGGCCGTCGACGCGGACGATATTGGTCTGCGGCGGAAAGCCGTTGCGGACATGGGCGACGTCGTGGACATAGACCATTGCGCCATTCACCTGACGGATCGGCAGATCGTTCAGGCCCTGGATGGTCGTGGGGGCGCTGTTGGTTTCCAGCTGGTATTCAAACTGCCCGATCTTGATGCTGCCCGAGGGCAGGATCAGGTTCTGCGCACCGATGGCGTTCACCACGTCGGCTGGGGAGAGGCCCTTCGACTGCAGCGCCGGCAGGTTCAGGTCGACCTGCACCGTCCGCTGCTTGCCGCCATAGGGATAGGGAATGCCGGCGCCGGGCACGGTCACCAGCTGGGTGCGGATAAAGTTGAGGCCCAGATCGTTGAGCTGCATCTCCGAGAGGCCCTGCCCGGAGAGGCCAAGCTGAACGATGGGAACGCTGGAGGCGTTGTACTGGATGACAAGCGGCGGCGTGGTTCCCTGGGGCAGCTGATGAATCTGGGTCTGGGCGATGGCCGTGATCTGCGCAACCGCGTTGCCGATATTCACGCCCGGCTGGAAGAAGACTTTGATGATCGAGCGGCTGTTCACCGACATCGACTCGATGTGCTCGATGTCGTTGACCGTGGTCGTGAGCGACCGCTCGCTGAGCGTCACGATGCGATCCGCCATCTGCTCAGGCGAGAATCCCTGGTACTGCCAGATGATGGAGACAACTGGGATATTGATGTTCGGGAAAATGTCCACCGGCATATTCACGATGGCCAGCGGCCCAAGCACCATCAGCAGGAGCGCCACCACGGCAAACGTATAGGGCCGTCGCAGCGCGAGGCGGACTATCCACATATCGGTTCAGCGTCTCCTGCGGTGAGCGGCTTTCGCGGCGGCCAAAATGCTGCGGTGAAGATTGCGAAATGCCGGAGAATCGTCAGTTCTGACGGTTGGGGGACACAAATCTCGCTGACAACAGTATCCATCCTTTGCCTGTTGGGAAGGAATTTGAAGCGTGACAACGGCGGTACGTTTATCAAGACGGCTGGACCTGCGAAAAAGACGAGGGAGGCAGCCTGTTCAGCTTACCGAATAGATGTTGTCGCAGGGGTACCCGATCCGGATTCCGCGCGCCCCCAGCACGCCTCGGCTACATATTCAGTTTCTTGAAAATCCGCCTGGGGATATTGCGAACCACCAGCATGATCAGGCCCCAGAATGGCGGAACATACGCTACATCCTTGCGCTTCTCGATGGCCCGGACGATGTGTTTTGCCACCCCGGCCGGCTCCGCGAAGAGCGCGTTCTTCGGAATGTGCGCGGTCATCGGCGTGGACACAAATCCCGGCTTAATGGTGAGAACGTTCACCCCGGCCCGGTCGATGCGGTTGCGCACGCCGTCGAGGAAAATGTCGAGGCCGCCCTTCGAGGCGCCGTAGACGTAGTTGCTCTTCCGGCCACGATCGCCGGCGACCGACGAGATGACGGCAATGGCGCCGCGACGCTCCGCCTCAAAGTAGTTGGCCAGCCAGGTCACCAGCGAAACGGCCGACAAAAAGTTGGTGCGCAGTATCGCCTCAGCGGCAGCGTAGCTTTTTTCCGCCTCAGACTGATCGCCGAGGACACCGTGGGCGAGGAAAGCCAGGTCAATTCCTCCCAGCGCCGTGGCCGCGTGCGCCAGCATAGCGGGGTGGCCGGCGGTGTTGTCCAGATCGGCGGTGAAGGTCGTCGCCGCTCTCGCGCCTCGCGTCAGCAGGTCGTTGCGCACCGCAGCCAGCCTTTGTGAATTGCGGCCGACGAGAAAG
>JBAVUB010000655.1:0-6155 GCA_049696575.1 Acidobacteriaceae bacterium
GTCAGCGCCAGATGCCCCTGCGTCGCCGCCCCAAAATCAAAGCTCGTGTCCGCATCCGCCGCCGCCAAATCCACAACCGGAGCAACATCCGCAGCCAGCTTCTCCACAAATCCCGCCAACATCATCGCCCGCGCATCCAGGATGATCCGCTGAAACCCATCCAGCGCCGCCAGCGAGCGCGACGTCAGCAGGGTCTGGTCGAGCGCGCGATCGATCGCCGTCCACAAACTCAACCCCGTCTCCAGCGCAATCCGCTCCAGCGTCTCCATCGTGGTTTTGCCAATGCCCCGCGCCGGCACATTCACCACGCGCTGCAGCGCGATCGAGTCGTGCGGATTCTGCACCAGCTTCAGATAACTCAGCAGGTCCTTAATCTCCGCCCGCTCGTAGAACGAAAACCCGCCCACCATCGTGTACGCGATGTTGTACCGCCGCATCGCCTCTTCCACCAGCCGCGACTGCGAATTGGTCCGGTACAGCACCGCGCATTTCGCCGCGTCCTGCTCCTCGCCCGCCTTGCGCAAATATTTCTGGATCGAATCCGCGATGAACAGCGCCTCATTCTCCCCATCCGGCGCTTCGTAGTATCCGATCAGCGCGCCGCCCTCGCGCGAAGTCCACAGCCGCTTGCCCTTGCGCATGGCGTTGCGCGCCACCACCGCCGATGCCGCTTCCAGGATGATCTGCGTCGACCGGTAGTTCTGCTCCAGCCGCACCGTCTTCGCGCCCGGAAAATCCTTCTCGAACTCCAGAATGTTCCGAATGTCCGCCCCGCGCCACGAATAAATGCTCTGATCCTCGTCGCCCACCACGCAGACGTTCTTGTCCTCCCCGGCCATCAGCTTCATCAGCTCGTACTGCGGCCGATTCGTATCCTGATACTCATCGATCAGCAGCCACCGGTACCGCCGGTTGTACCGCTCCCGTACCTCCGAGGAAACCTTCAGCACCCGCACTGCCTCCAGAAGCAAATCGTCGAAGTCCAGCGCGTTCGCCTTCCGCAGCTCCTTGCGATACCCCTCAAAAATGTGCGCCACCCGCTCGCTCATCGGGTCCGCCGACTGCAGGAAGTACTCCTGCGGATCGATCATGTGGTTCTTCGCCCACGAAATCTTCGACAGTACCACCCGCGGCGTCAGCTGCTTATCGTCCAGCCCCATCCGCCGCATCACCGCCTTCACCACCGCCTGCTGATCCGCCTCGTCGTAAATCGCAAACGACTTCGTCAGCCCTTCGTTGTTGACCCGCAGCGCTTCGATGTCCCGCCGCAGCAGACGCACGCAAAACGAGTGGAACGTCGAAATCAGCGGCTTGGACAGCGACCCGTGCCCCATCAGCCGCTCCACGCGCTCCGCCATCTCGCCTGCCGCCTTGTTGGTGAACGTCACCGCCAGAATCGAATCGGGCGCGACCCCGCGCTGCTCGACCAGATAGGCGATCCGATGCGTGATCACCCGCGTCTTCCCCGACCCTGCGCCGGCCAGAATCAGCACCGGCCCATCGAGAACCTCGACGGCTTCGCGCTGCTGCGGATTGAGTTTCTGGAGGAGATGCTGCAATGGGATGGGCTCTCCTCTATTTTAATCGCTCACCCAGCCTGTTAATTTTGCTGATGTGCCCCTTCTCGCCGCCCGCGACCTGACAAAAATCTACGGCGGAAAAAACGCCCCTCCCGTGGTCGACCGCGTCTCCTTCTCCATCGAGCGCGGCCAGACCCTCGGTTTAGTCGGTGAATCCGGCTCCGGCAAAAGCACCATCGCCCGCATCGTCCTCGGCCTCATCGAACCCACCTCCGGCTCCGTCTCCTTCGACGGCCACCCCGTCACCGGCGTTCCCCAACAGCAGCTCCGTCCCCTCCGCCGCCGCATGCAGCCCGTCTTTCAGGACCCCTACGCCGCCCTCAATCCCCGCATGCGTGTCGAGCAGATCGTCACCGAGCCGCTCGTGATCCACGAAAAGCACTCCCGCGCCGAGCGCCGCCGCCGTTGCCAGGAACTCCTGCGCTCCGTCGGCCTCGACGACTCCGCCATGCCCCGCTATCCCCACGAATTCTCCGGCGGCCAGCGCCAGCGCATCAACATCGCGCGCGCCCTCGCCCTTCGCCCCGAACTCCTCATCCTTGACGAGCCCGTCTCCGCCCTCGATGTCAGTGTCGGCGCGCAAATCGTGAACCTCCTCCGCGATCTCCAGCGCGACTTCTCTCTCACCTACCTTTTTATCTCGCATTCCCTGCCGCTGGTCCGCTACCTCTCCACCAACATCGCCGTCCTTCGCGGCGGCAAATTGGTCGAACTCGGCCCGCGCGACCAGGTCTGCGATTCTCCGCGCGACGACTACACCCGCCAGCTCGTAGCCGCCACGCCCGAGTTGTCGCCCTGAGCGAAGTCGGGCTCGCATGGCGAGCCGTGCCCGGATCCCGGTGCCCGGTGCTCGTGCCCTGTAACCTGCAACCTGTAACCTAAAAACAGTGCACCCCACGCTCCTCCACTACATCTTTTTAGCGGGAGCCGCCGGTCTCGGCGGACTCATCAACTCCGTCGCCGGCGGCGGCGGATTCCTCGTCTTCCCCTCGCTCCTCAAAGCCGGCCTTCTTCCCATCCAGGCCAACGCCACCGGCACCGTCTCCCTGTGGCCCGGCCAATTCACCTCCATCGCCGGCTACCGCGAAGACCTCCGCAAAAATCATCGCCTCGTCGTTCCCGTTGGCATCGTCGCCCTCATCGGCGGACTCACTGGCGCACTCACTCTGCTCCACGGCGGCCAGAATTCCTTCCTGCGCCTCGTCCCGTATCTCTTCCTCCTGGGATCGACCACCTTCGCCGTCAGCGGCCCCATCTCCCGCATGGTTCGCCGCCGCGTTGCCGATCATGAAGCACACCCTGAACATCGCCACCCCGTGGCCATGGTGCCGCTGCTCGCCGCCCTGCTCGCCATCACCTACTACATCGGCTATTTCGGAGCGGGCGCGGGCCTGCTCACCATGACCGCCCTCGCCCTCTGTGGCGTCGAGCGCATCGCGGAGATTAACGCCCTCAAAGTCGTCATCACCACCACCGCCAACGGCGTCGCCGTCATCACCTTCATCATCGGCGGAGCCGTTGAGTGGCGCTTCTGCTGGCTCATGATGATTGCCTGCGCTGTCGGCGGCTACACCGGCGCGCGCAATTCCCGCCGTATCAGCGACCGCATCCTGCGCCCCATCATCATCGTCCTCGGCTTTGTCATCGCCATCTACTTCTTCCTCCACAAGAAGGCTCTGTGATCACTCCCAACATCATCGTCCCCACCATCAACGCCATCGGACTCACGGCCGCCGTCTGCACCACCATCTCCTTCGTCCCGCAGCTCATCCGTATCTGGCGCCTGCGCAGCGCGCGCGAAATTTCCCTCACCATGTTCCTCGTCTATTCCCTCGGCGTCCTCCTCTGGCTGATCTACGGAATCCTCATCCACTCCGTCCCCGTCATCCTGGCCAACGCCGTTAGCCTGGTCCTCTCCCTTGCCATGCTCGCGCTCAAGTTCCGCTTCGACCGCAAATAAAAACGGGACACCTCGCCCAATAAGGCCGCGAAGTGCCCCGCAAGTGAGTATTCCTGGCTGCAGCCCGCTTCCGTGCGCCCTGGCTACGGGCTACCGGCTACAGGCTGTTACTTGCAGCAGTCGCCGCCGGGGCAGCTTCCGCCACAGCACGTGCCTGGGCAGCTGGTGCCGCTTTTCGCAATCGACGCGCCCGTCAGGGCCAGTGCGGACAGCGAAAACAGCGACGTTGCGATCAGAACCATCAGTTTCGTTTTCATGGAAATTTCCTTTCAGTGTGAAAAGGGACGGTTGCGCGCAATTTCACAAAAACGCGCGCGAAGAAACACGTCACACACTGAAAGGTTTAGATCCGCAAATCGTCTTTGAGACGGAAGACCGCCGTGCTGAATCGCAGCCCCGACGTCAGCTCGCGCACGGGCTCCGCGGCCGAACGCCCGATCGCGTCGATCCGGACCGGCAGTTGAGCGACCGCGCGGTCCTCTTTGGCCTTAACTACCTGAGTTTCCGCTTTCTCCGGAACTTGCTCCGTGCACCGGGCGGAAGAGCAGCTTTCGCCGTTGCCCGACCGTGGACAGCAGGGCATGTGGCCCCGCTGGCAATGCATCGCCGGCGTCACGGCAGTGTCCGAAAAAGCCATTGTGACGATCCACACCGCCGACAAAGCCAGCGCCAGCACCCTGGATTCCCGCCGATGGAACGACCCGATCACAGGCTCAGTTTACCCCAACCCCAAAGAACAAAAGTGATCCCCGTCACGGCGCCGTCGGCAGCATGATCATCTTTTCGTGAGCCCCCTGGTGCACCGCCCGCACGATGTGCGGCGTGATCACGATCGCCAGTTCGGCCACGTCCAGGTTGCTGTTGTTGTTCGTCGTGCTCTGGAACCCAGGAATCTCGCTCAGCCCCGGTATCCCCGTAATCGCATTCGATTCCTGCCGCGACAGCGAGCTCAACACCAGCGCGCTTTCCCCCACCTTCACTGACGTAATCGCGTTGTACTCGCGATTGTTCAGCAACGGCAGCCCGTTCAGCGCCGACCCCGCCAGAGAAGAAAGCGTCAGGCCGAACTTCAGCGAGACTCGGCTCGCGCCCTCGATGCTCGGCGTCACCTTGAGCGTCAGCCCGATGTCCTGATACTGCACCTGCGGAATCGTCGCCGTGGCCGCCGCCTGCAGCTGCGCTGGCGTAATGCCCAGCCCCTGCAGCGTGCTCGACAACCCCGCCGTCGACAATCCGGGAATGTTCAGCGGCGCCGCCCCCAGGCTGGAAAAGCTCGAGGTCTCGATCGGATAACGCTCCCCGCTCTTAATCGTCGATTCCTGGCGGTCGAGCACGCGCACCTGCATCTGGTCCAGAGCCCGCACGTCGGACGAGTTCAGCTGCATGTTCAGCGCTCCGCCCTGGTAAGCGATGCCGGTCAGCGTCAGTCCGCCTCCAAAAATGCCGAACGGCTGCGTCAGAACGCTGTTGCTGATCTGCCCCGAAGCGATCAGGATGGCCAGAATCGCCTCCCAGTCTCCGGGCGCGGCCAGCCCGCTGGAGATGATCTCCTGCACCAGGCTCGCATTGCTGTTCAGGATGTTGCGCGCCTCGGAATACACATTGAAAACCGTCGTCTGGTTGGGCAGGATCGCCCCCAGATTCACCGCCTTCGTCCGGTCGATCTCATACATGCGCACATCCAGCTGCAGTTCGCCGCGGCCTTCCAGCAGGGTGGTCAGCGTTTTGTTCAATGCATTCAGATCCGCGGTCGGCCCGCGTACTGTCAGCGCGGTCTGGTTCACGTCGGCGCTCGCGGTTCGCAGCGTGAACACATTCTTTGCGATGTTCGTGATCTCCGTGATCTGATCCGCTGCCATGCCGGGCAGATACACTGTCTCGACCGTCTCGCGTTCGTACTTGTCGTGGTTGGGTCGCGTGTCCTTAGCCACTAACGCCCGTGCCGGATCGAGAGGGACGAAAAACGTCCCCGTCACCAGCATCAACGTCCGCACCGCGGTCACGAAATCCGCGTCATCCACGTCGTAGCGGATCGTCTGCGATCCCACCGAATCGTCGATCGTTGGCTGAATTCCATAGGCCGGCAGCACCTGGGAAATCACATAGCGCATGCTTCCGTGAAGGTGACAGCTGCGCACGGCCGCCTTCGGCTCGAACGCAATCGGCGGAGCCCCGGCGATCGCCTCCGAACGGACCGCCGGCTCGCCAGCCACCGTCGCCGACGCCAGCTCATCCATGTGTTGCGCCACCACCGGGCTGGCTGGATCGATGCTGTACGCTTCGGCAATCTTGGCCCGCGCGTCCGCAAAATGGCCAAGGATTTTGTCCTTGTCCGACCCCTGGATCAGATCCTCCACCAGATGCTGTCGCGCGATCTGGTCCGCCATTGCATATTTCTTCTCTTCCGGATTCAGCTCAGCCGCTCGCACAAAACAATCCATCGCCGCCCGAACGTTGTTGTGGTCGATGTCCTTCGCGCCCTCGACGAAAAGCTTCTGCGCCTCGTCGCGTTCCTTTTTCGTCGGACGATGTCCCGCGGTAACCTGCGGAGCCGTCGCGCCCGCCGGAGCTGCCTCTGCCGGTTGCGCCGGGGTCGCCGCAGACGGTGCCTGGAC
>JBAVUB010000656.1:0-5704 GCA_049696575.1 Acidobacteriaceae bacterium
GAGCTGATCTTCGAGCGCACCGCGGGCGCCCACCGCCACAAGAACGCGCCGAAGCCTGCCGCGGCGGAACCAGCCGCGGAAACCCACCCAGCCCCGAGTCAGCAGCACATCACGGAAGCGAACGGCCTCAACGGAGCAGGCGCAGGCTACCCAACCCACTTCGCCCCGCCCCCCGCAGCCACGGCGAACGGCAACGGCGCGAAGCCCGAGGGCCCGCATTCGGAAGAAAACGCCCGCCTGCTGATTTTCGAGCTCGCCCGCCAGATCATCGACACCCACATGCTGCTGCTGCAGAAGCGCGATCCGCGCGAGCTCTCGAAGGTCTGCGGCAAATCCGTCGAGGAGACGCAGCGGGCCATCGACTTCATCCGTACCCTCGATCCGCGCCCCGGCCAGCGCTACAACCGCTCCGAAGCCCGTCTGATCGAGCCGGACGTCGCGTTCGTAAAGCGCGGCGACGAATGGGTGGTCGCCATGAACGAAGAGGACCTGCCCACCCTGCGCCTGAACCAGGGCTACCGGCGTCTGCTCACCCAGGACGGCGCGGAAAAGGACGTCAAAGATTATGTGAAGGAGCGCTACCGTTCCGCGCTCCAACTCATGCGCAACATCGAGCAGCGGAAGAACACCATCCTGCGCACCTGCGAGGCCATCGTGCGGCGCCAGGGCGAGTTTCTTGAGAAGGGCGTCGACGCGCTGAAGCCGATGATGATCAAGGAAGTCGCCGAAGAGATCGGCGTCCATCCATCCACGGTCAGCCGCGCCGTCTCCAGCAAATACGTGCATACGCCGCAAGGCGTCTACGAGCTGCGCTTCTTCTTCTCAGAAGGTGTGAACGGTCCCGAGGGAGCCGGCACGCCACTAATGCTGCTCAAGCGCAAAGTCAAAAAGCTTATCGAGGACGAAGACCCACGCAAGCCGCTCACCGACGATCAGATTGCCAACATGCTGCAGGGGCAGGGCATCGACGTTACGCGGCGCACGGTGGCAAAATACCGCGAAGATCTGCGGATTCCCAGTACACATCAGCGCCGCGTTCGCGGCTAGAGGCCAGGTCGCGGCATTCCCTCACAGACAGGAGCTTTCCCATGCAGGCTGAGTACACAGGAAGGCAGGTCACCATCACCCCGGCGCTGCGCCGGCTGGGCGATGAGGCGATCGAGCGCATTGCCAAAGTGCTGCCCAGGGTCGTGGGCGCGCACATCGTGCTCACCTCAGAGAAGTACCGCAAGACCGCCGACGTCGCGGTGAAGATGCGGGCCGGAAAGATTGTTGGCTTCGCCGAGTCGAACAATACCGAGACGGCGCTTCGCGAAGCGCTGGACCGGGCCGAGACCCAGGCCATCCGTTACAGGAAACGGCAGAACGCGATCAAGCGCCAGCCCAAAGATGAGAAGCTGCCTCACGAAGTGATGCCGGTGCGGCCCCGCAGGGCCAGCCGAACCCGCTCCGAGACCGCTGAGCCCGAGAGCCCGGCGGCGGCTGTGAAGTCGAACGGCAAGCGGCCGTCGAGGACCATGGTCCCGGTGACCGTGCACACCTTTCCCGCAACGCGCCCCATCCCCGAGCCGCACATAGTGCGCTCTCTGGATTCGGTCGCGCTGCGGCCCATGACCATCGAAGAAGCCGTCAAGGAAGCCGAGTTCCGCGATCGCGACGTCTTCGTCTTCCGTAACGTCGAGGGCACCCTCTGCGTCCTCCACCGCAAACGCGATGGCAAAATGGAACTCATCGAAGCGCCCTAAAAAGCAGGGATCGGGGTGCAGGTTACAGGGTACAGAGATCGGTAAGCCGCGCTCGCAACCCGCCAGCCGCATTGGCACAGCCTCGCCCGCCGAGCATCGCTTTGCTGTACCCTGCACCCTGTTCCCTGTACCCTGGCTATACGTCTTGATCCAGATCCAGCGTCCGGATCGCCGCGTCCAGCGCCTGCTGCGCCTCCTTGCGCTGCTGTTCCAGAACAGCGCGGTCCTTGCGCGCGATCAGCAACTGGTCCTCGTCCGTGTTCATCTCCCCGGCGTAGCGGCGGGCCAGCTCGCGCTCCTCAGCGCTGTCCTTCAGTCCTGCCAGGTTATCGTGCAGGCGTTTCTGATCCGCCGCAAGATCGTCGATGGCCGCTTGCTTCACGTCGATCTGCGTATCGAGCCCGTTGACTTTGGCGCGGGCCTCCAGCACCGGCGCCAGCGCTTTCTCGACCGCTGGGCGCTCGCCGCTGCCGTTGAGGATGACCTCCAGCTGATCGTCGCCAACGCCGGTCAGCTGATAGCTCACCCCCTGCGTGTGCGCCTCGCCGACGTGCAGCCGGACCGTTTCTCCCGCCTGGGCGGCGACGCTGAAGCGGTAAAACGATGCCGACGTCTCGACCGGCTTGACCTCCGAGGTGAGCTTCCACCCGTTCTGCACCGGGTGCTCGATGATCACGTTGCGGCTGTCGGACGCGGCATTGTGGACCACGTACGTGACCTCGCGAATTTCCTCGTTGCGTTCGGTCATGATGCCGTCATGGACGGTGAGGTGGTGCAGGTGCGTGGAGTTCAGATGGCCCTCGGTCGTCACGTGGACCGCCTGATCGACGGCGTACGACAGTAGCCGCTTTTCTCCCGCGTGGATCGTGTCCGTGAGTCCCTCGCCGGCAAATTCGTTATTCTCAAAAATAGAAAAACTGCCGCGGTCGAGGGTGAGGTTGCTTGAATTAGTGAGCCACAGCGCGCGCAGTGGAACGGGACTCGCAGCGTTGTAGAGCGTCACGCGATCGGCCTGCACGTTGGTCTGCAGTACCGGCACCAGCGCCGACTCGTTTTTGTGGATCGTGACGGGCTGCGCGACGGTGTACTCGAAGTAGTCGTCGAATTTGGCGGAGCTCGCGCTCGCCGACTCGTCCTGCAGGGAGTGGTACATCCCTCCGCCGTAGCCGCCACCGGTCCCGGAGACGATGCCGCCCATGACACCGGCCGATCCGTGGATCTGCGACCGGAGCTGCGCATGCTGCGTTTGCAGTCGGCCCATGTTCGCGCCGTTGACCATGACGCTCTGGGAAGCAGACGCCGGCGGCGGTGGGGGAGCAGGAACCTCGAGTGCCCCCTCATGCATGACCGGCGCAATGTTCGCGGCTTCCGGCACGGGCACTTCCGGCCGCTGCGTGTAAATCGGCTGCGAAAGCGGCTCAATAAAGCTCTGCGGAGCGCCCGCGACCAGCGAAAGCTGCACGTTGACCCAGTCCGAGCCGACGGTGTTGTCGACCACCGCCCATCCCTGCAGGATCGCGGTCTCCGGCCCCGATGTTGCTCCCCCCGATTTGCTTTCCGGGAAAACGATGCGGTACGTGCTCTTCCATACCGGCACTTCGCTGATGTAGCTCACACGCAGGTCGCGCGTGCCCGTGCCCTGCGCCTCGAGCGTCAGGTGCCGCACCTGCTGGCTCTGCGTGGAGGCCAGCAGCGCGAGATATTCGTCCAGGTCGCGCCGCAGGCCGCCGTCGAGAATACGCACGCTGGTCGTTCCGCCAACCTCGAACGTGCGCACCGCGCCCGCATCGCTCACCACCGTCAGAAATGCACGCTCCACCGTATCGCCCGCAGTCGTCTTTTGCGAACGCGTCTCGTAGCTCACAATCCGCCCGGAAAGCGCGGCCTCGCCTGGACCCGAGACTTCCACCCGCGCCCCGCGCAGAGCTCCGTAGAGATCGTCGGTCGACGGCTGGTCGTCCAGCCCCAGCGGAATGTTCTTCAGCTGCTGATCGAGCGGCGTGGTGGAGTTGTAGCCGACCCCGGTGATCCGCCCTCCGCCCAGGTCGAGCGCGGTCAGCGACTGCAGCGCGTCGTCCAGCTGCGACGAGGTGAAGTCGATGGTGAGGGCCTGGTTTCCGGTCACCCGGCCCGCGTGCTCGAAGTAGCCCACGCCGTTCTTGTAGAGCACGACCCGCCGCACGGGAAGCTGCGCATGCGGTTCGGTTGAGGTTTGAGCAACGAGCAAAGCAGAAAGAGGAAGCAGAGAAAAACAAACGAGCCTGCACAGGAGCACGCGCACCTCCTAAGGCTGATTACGACGGGCGCTGGTGGGATAGACGCAGAAAACTACGGATTGTTCCCGTGCAGGACCCGCAATCGACAGCAACAGGCCCTGAGCCCTGAGCCCTGAGCCCTGACCCCTGAGCCCTGACCCCTGAGCCCTGATCTCTAACTTACTTTGGTACCGCCGCCTCATCCGTTTTTCCTTGCAATCACTTTTTTACTTTGCCATTCTGAAGGCGGAGAAGTGTAGCTCTGCGTGCCGTCAAGCCCGCAGGGCTTTTCCATTGGGACATCAAAGCTGGCTCAAATCCCGCAGAGCGGGACAAAGGAGGGTAATACCCGCCGTGCGGTACCCAATCGCCACAATGGAATCAACCACTTGTGAGCATGGGGGAGGGGGGTGGGGGGGTCGGCTCCCAACTCCCAACTGCCGGCTACCGGCTATAGATACTCATTCATCATCCGAGCCCACGTCGGCCAGTCATGGCTGTTCCACGAATCCCAGATGTAGAGATGAAGCGGAATGCCTTTCTCGCCCATAATGCGCGCGAGGTTCTGGCTCTGCCAAAGGCAGTGATCGTCCCAGCCACTGGCCAGGATGTAGGTGTTGTTGCGATAGCGATCGAAAAACCACGGATCAGAAAGGTTCGGCAGGTAGTGCGGTGGCATGTTGAAGTAAACATCCTGGTCGTAATAGCCGCCCAGAAAATTGCTCAGATCGAAGGCGCCGCTCATGGAGAGGAATCCCGTAAAGCGATCGGGATGGCGCAGCGCGATGTTGACGGCGTGATAGCCGCCGAAGCTGCAACCGAGAGAAACGAGATGCGAGTTGAAGTTGCGCAGCCGGATGAACGGCAGAACCTCTTCCATCACGTAGTTCTCGTACTGCACGTGGCGCGCGATGCGCCAGCGCGGGGGAACGTCGCGGTTATACCAGCTCTCGGCATCGACGCTGTCGACGCAGAACATCTGAATCTCGCCGGCGTCGATCTTGTGCGCGACCGCCCCGATCAGCCCGCGGTCTTCAAACTCAAAGAAGCGGCCCTGCGAAGAAGGGAAGACGACAATCGGCACGCCGCTGTGCCCGAAGACGAGCAGTTCCATATCGCGATCGAGTCGCCAGGACCACCACTTGTGATATTCGCGGTTCATAGTTTGTGCACGCAGCCGTTACGGTATCGTAAAGCATCGGAATCTCATCATGCGCGAGGGCTCAGGCGACGCAGCAGGCAGACACCAGCAAAGGGAAGAACCGGTTGGCGACTCAGAGTCAGGCGCAAGCGCAGGCCGTTCCACCGCCGAGTGAGCCGCATCCGCGCGTGTTCAAACACCCAGGCTTCACGAGCCGCTTCCTGCAAGGCGAGCGCGACATCAGCGTCTACGTTCCGCCAGCGTACGAGGACGACGGCCAGCGCCAGTATCCGCTGCTGATCTTGCAGGACGGGCAGAATCTCTTCGATCCCGCAACATCGTTCATTCGCGGCAAGACGTGGCGCGTGGCAGAAACCGCGGACGACGCCATCGATGCGGGTGAAGTCGAGCCGCTGGTGATTGCGGGCATAGCGAACGCCGGCGAGCGGCGCCTGGCGGAATACACGCCGAGCCGCGACATGAAACTGGGCGGCGGCGACGCGAGCCAGTACGCGTTGATGGTGACGCGCGAGCTGCTGCCGTTCCTGCGCTCGCAGTATCGC
>JBAVUB010000657.1:0-5625 GCA_049696575.1 Acidobacteriaceae bacterium
GCTCCGGCTGCGAATCCGCAAAGCGCGCCGGCAAATCCAGGGGCGGCCGATAGAGTTGACGACACTTCCGCCGACGCGAAAGAGGCTACCGCGCCAGCGGCGCCGCAGGGGAAGGCCGCCGAGGTGACGGAAGCGGAGTTGCGGGAGAAGCTGACGGGGCGGCCGCTGTTTTTGCGCGGGCTATGGCTGGATGAGACGCTGCACTTCAATATGAACGGGGATATTGTGGGGCAGTCGCCGAAGGGATCGTTCACGCTGTGCGGGATCACCGTGGATAAAGTGCGGATGACGAAGAAGACGGTGGAACTGGAGGGGATTCGGTTCGGGGTGCACTTCGAGGGCGAAGCGCCGTGGGAAGAGCAGTCGGCGTCGTTCGACCGGATCCAGATCACGCCGAAGAAGAAGCATCAGGTGATTGTGATCGACCGGCAACTGGTAGTGGTGCCGAAGAAGAAGAAGGTCGCGAAGGGCGCGCCGCCGGAAGTGACGCCGCTGCCGCCGGGAGCGACGCTGTCGCCAGCCGAGGCGGCAGACCATTTGCGGAAGGCGGTCGACAAGATTCTTGCGCCGGATCTGGACGGGAAGATGATCGCGCAGATGCCGGACTACTGGCAGTATTTCTACCAGGCGCAGGAGTCGCACAAGTGGCTGGAGCCGACAGATCAGACGCTGGTGCACCCAGGACCGGGCGTGGACGGGCCGAAGCTGCTGAAGAACGTGGTGCCGGCATCGAATGACTTCGCGCAAAAGGGCGAAGTGGCGGGCGTGGCGAGCTACAAGGTGATACTGGATCCGCAAGGAAAGATTCTGGCGGTGGCGGTGTACCGGCCGATTGGATTTGGGCTGGATGAGAACGCGGTAGCGGCGATCCAGAAGTCGACCTTCGCGCCTGCGGTGAAGGATGGGAAGCCGGTGCCGTCGGTGATCGACGTGGCGGTGAACTTCAGGATCTACTCGAAGCGGACCGCTGCGGGAGCACCGGAAAGCGCGGCGGCGGATCCGAACACGTCGCCGGTGACGGGCAAAGCATCGATGCCGGGGTTGTATTCGAAGCAGGCGCAGGCTGCCGCTTCCGGGCAGGCGCAGAACCAACCGCAGCAGTAAGGTAGCCCGTAGCCTGTAGCCGGTAGCTTTTGGCTGGGAGCCGGTAGCTGGGAGCGATCAGCGGTTGTAGGGAAACTCTGAAATCCAGTGGAAGCCGCGGGTTTTGAGAGGGAAGGGGTGGTCCGTCTCAAGGCGCAGCTCGATGTGGGTTTTGTGGCCGTCGATGGGGCCGTCGAGGATGAGGCGTTCGGGAGCGGGGCGGGCGACGGAGAAGGAGAGATTCATCTTGCCGCCGCGGCGCTGGGTGAGGGCGAGGGTGTTCTTCTTTTCGTCGAAGGCGGCGGTGTAGAAAGCGCGCGGGTCGGTCATGCGATCGAGTGTGGCAAGGTCGTAGCGGTCGAAGATGATGCGACGCCAGCGTGCCTGATCGCTCAGGAGCGGCGGGCGCGGCTGGCCGTCGGTGGTGAACTGATCGACATTCCAGATGCCGTACAGGGCGGGTTTGGGCGCTCCGCCGCCGAAGGTGCGCCAATCGACCCTTGCGCTATAGAGATTGATCCCGATGAGCCAGAGCGCGAACAGGGCCTGCACAGCGAGGGCGATGCGATTGGCACGGAGGGAGCGAAAGAGGGGATTCTTCGGGGCGGGTTCGACGGGGCGGTCGAGGAGGAAGAATCCAGCGAGGCGGCGGGCCTGCGGAGCCAGGAGGAAGAGCGAGAGCAGGATGAGGTTGAAAGACAGCAGTTTGACGGGTACGTCGTAAGTCATATTGAGGGCGAAGACGTAGGTCATGTCGGCGAGGCTGACCAGAACGCCGAGGGTAACGGTGCGGGGGATGATGAGGAGAAGTCCGCCGAGGATTTCGAGGCAGCCGGCGAAGATTTCGTAAGGCGGGGAGGCTCCGACCGAAGACCAGAGGACGCCCATGGGAGACATGTCACCAAAGGGCTCGGTGAGTTTGGTGAGGAGAGGAGCGGGCATCTGCATGGGAATGGCTTTGACGAAGCCATAGGTGAGCATCTGGCCGGCGAGAGCGAAGCGAAGGAAGAGAAAGGACCATTTGTAGAGGGTGCGGTAGCTTGTTCGGCGGCGATCGAGGATGGACCAAACGAGGGTGGCGATGACGGAGACGGAGAGGAGAGCGAAGACGAGAATCCAATCGATGGTGCGATCGCCACTCCCGGTTTCAACGAAGGCGAGGGGAGACTTGATGCGCAGGATGTGGACAGCGGTGAAGGCGGTGATCTCGCGCCAGGGTGGGACGACCGAGGGATCGGACAACCAGCCGATATCCGGTATGGACAGGAACGCGGTGATGATCTGGGTGGAGAGGCAGTAGAGGGAAAAATAGACGAAGCCGAAGCGGAAGGCGATACGGGTGGCGAGGCTCCACGGCGGGGTTGCGGCCTGGGTGGGCGGCTGATCGAGCATGGTCTGGGAACCCAACGGCAAACCTCTCAGGCTGGAATTCTTTTGTGGTGGTTCGGAATCTGAAAATCATGCAGGAAAAACGTGGTTCGCGCAACCAGGGGCCTGGGTGGAGCGCTGTCGTCAGGCGAGGGGGAATTCGATGCGGAACATGGTGTGGAAGCCAGGAGGAAGGAAGCGAGTCTGAACGGAGATGAGACCGCCATTTTTATCGACGAGGTCTTTGGTGACCCAGAGGCCGATGCCGGTGCCAACTTCTTCTTTGGTGGTGAAGAAGGGATCGAAGACGCGAGGCAAGTTATCCGGAGAGATGCCGATGCCGTTGTCGCGGACGGAGATGGAGGCGATCTTGTCGTGGCGCACGATTTCGATTTCAATGATGCCGCCGGAGGGGGGAAGGGCGTCGCAGGCGTTGGAGACGATATTGGTGAGGATCTGGCGGAGATCGTCGGCGGGCAGGGGAAGGGTGAGTTCGGCGTTGCAGCGGATGCGAATCTGCGCGGTGCGCGCGCTACACCTGGGCTGAAACATGGCAACGACGCTGTCGATGACTTCGCGGACGTTGACGGGTCCAGTGGAGGCTTTGGGGCGCACGAAGGTGAGAGTGCGGCGAGCAATGGAGGCGAGGCGGGCCAGTTCCTGATCGGCGCGCTCGAGGTAGGTCTTGGCTTCGGGCGGGAGGAGGGGGTCGGACTGGGCGAGATAGAGGAGGTTGGTGACGGCCTCGAGCGGGTTGTTGACCTCGTGGGCGATGGTGGCGGAGAGGCGGCCGACGGCGGCCAGTTTTTCTGAGCGGACGAGGGCGAACTCGGCGTTCTTGCGATCGGTGATGTCGAGGGTAACGCCGTGCCAGATTTTGGGATTGGCGAGGGAGGGGTTGCCGCGGCTTTCGAGCCAGTGGATTTCGCCGCTGGGCCAGCGCACGCGGAATTCGGACTGGAAGGAGTGGTTGGCGGCGATGGCGGCAGCGTATTCCTTAAGGACGCGGTCGCGGTCTTCGTCGACGATGAAGCTGAGGGCATCCTGGAGCGGGTCATCGTCGGAGAAGGGGCGGCCGAAGACGCGCGCACCGCCGACGGCCCATTGCAGGCGGCCCACGTCAATGTCATACATCCACGCTGCGGAGTTGCTGGCCTGCTGGGCTTCGGTGAGGGAGTCAGTACGCACTTGCAGTGAGGTGAGAGCGGCACGCAGGCGACCGCCGGTGACGCGCTGGCGTTCGCAGAGAAACGCGATGACAAAACCGACGGCGAGAATGAGGGCGGTGTAGATGAGAGACTGCCGGTCGAGAGCCAGCAAGCGGGGGGGCGCGAGGACGAGGTGATTGAAGATGAACGCGGTGAAGACGACCGCGATCAGCCCGGGCGAGAGACCGCAAAGAAGGGTGATGGCGGCAACAGAGACGAAACTGAGGGCGAGCGGCGTGCCATGCAGGGCGTGGACGCGCATGGTGAGAATAGTGGAGAGCCAGGGAAGGAGAATGGCGGCGAGGTATCCGCAGAACTGCTGGAGAAAAACGACGTAGCGGCGCGGAGGTGAAAGCCGGGCTCGAAACGTCACGTAGCCGCCTCCTGAGAGGGTCGCCGGATGGGGAAAAGCACTGGGGATGGTGCGCACTCAGGATACACAACGAGGGAGTCAAGGCCTGGGGCGGTGGGTGATGCGGGCTCAGGCGGAGTTGGCGGATTCGCGGAGGCGGAGCCAGCAGTAGAGCGGCCAGGCGTGGGCGTGCGCGCACCAGGGGATTCCTGAAGAGAGGCCGTTGGTTTTGAGGAGCGAGGAGTCAAGGGAGTCGGAGGCGCTCCACTGCCCGGTCCAGTAGTCGGGAAACTTTTGCGCGTAGTTGGCGAAGGTCATGCGGCGGAGGAGGTCTTCGGCGGCGGGGCGGTCGAAGGTGGAAAGGCCGAGAATGACAGGACCGTTGAGGGCGTACCAGAAGCCGCCATTTTCGCGCGAGCCCTGAGGAGTGCCGGGGCGAACGATAGGCTTCTCAATCTGGCACGGGCCCATGGCTTCTCCGGTGAGGAGGCGGTGCTCGAGTTCTGCGTAGAGGCGGCGTTTGCGGTCGGCAGGGAACTCGGGAATCAGCAGGGTGAAACCCTGGGGCTCAAGCCACATGTCGTCTTCGCCGAGGGGTTCGTCGGACCAGGCCCAGGCGCGGCGAGGGAAGGCGCGGTCGGCGAGGTCGCGCAGGTAGGCATCGCGGAGCTGGTCGCGGTAGTCGCGGAGGGCGGCGATGAACTCGGCGGATTCGGGAAGGTGGGCGGCATCGAGGGCGGTGGCCAGGTCGGCGAGGACGACGATGGCCATGGCGGAGTTCATGTGGCTTTCCGAGATGTCGAAGGTGGTGTTGTAAGGATGGGCGGAGGGCCACCAGCCGAACATGTCGTTCCAGTCGGAGTTCCAGCGGAGGATGATGCCGTGCGGGCCGACGCCGATGCGGTCGCGCAGGAAGAGGAAGGCCTGGCGGACGTGGGCGAGACCGGAGTCGCGGCCGGAATTTTCGAACGGGTAGTAGCCGATGGGATCAGTGAGGACGGAGGTGTCGCGGGTGACGCGGAGATATTCGGCGAGGAGCAGGAAGAAGTAGAGCTGCTGATCGCTGGTTTGCTGCGCGCCGGAGGGTGACCAGCCGAAGCCGCCGTCGTTGAGGAGGATGTTGCCGTCAGGGAGCGTGCGCTTCATGATGAAGCGCAGGGTGGAGCGCGCGATGGCGGGGTTGGTGTGGCAGAAGGGCAGGGCGTGCTGGGCCTGGTCGCGCATGGAGCCGACCATGCCCCAGGTGTAGTCGTAGATGGTGCCTTGGGGGATGATGGTCTCGTCGTAGTACTCGCGCCAGGTGGCCATCTGTTCGAGGACGGCGGCGTTCCAGCGCATTTCGCGGCGGAGGGTGGGGTCGGGTTCGTTGGTGATGGCGGGGATTTTTTTGGACCATGCAGCGCCGAAAGCGGAGCCGAGGGTTGCGCGTACGGGGGCGGGTGGAGCGAGCTGGGCGGCGAGGGCGTGGATGGCGGAGCTGGGTTCGCGGGTATAGCCGATGACGAAGGGGAGGGTGTGGGTTTCGCCGGGTTTGAGGTCGCCGGACCATTGCGCTGCGAGCCACGGACCTAAGGAGGCGGAGCTCGGGGACTGATCGTGGGTTGAGGATTGGGT
>JBAVUB010000658.1:0-12578 GCA_049696575.1 Acidobacteriaceae bacterium
CGGATTCACTTTGCGGGATGGGCGCCGCTGTTTTCCACGCCGGCTTTCCGGCTGACCAGCATAACGGAGCTGTGGCTGTTTGCGGTGCTGGGTATTTTGATGGGCATGGTCGGCGTGATCATGATCCGGGTGCTGGCCTGGCTGGAGAATTTCTTCGACGAGCTGCCGATCAAGCACGCGCTGATCTGGTCGCCGGTGATTGGCGCTTTCATCCTGGGCGGGATTGGGTACTTCTATCCGGAGGTGTTCGGGACCAGCTACGACACGATCCGCGACATGCTGAACGACCGGCTGACGACGGGGCATCTGGTGGGGATTTCGATCGCGAAATTCTGGGCGCTGACGATTTCGCTGGGATCGGGAACGACGGGGGGCGTGTTTGCGCCGTCGCTGGTGGTGGGCGGCGGGTTGGGCGCCACGTATGCGGTGGGGATGCATCATTTGTTTCCGTCGCTGGTGGGCGATCCCGCGTTCTATGCATTGGTGGCGATGGCTGCGGTGTTCGGAGGCATTGCGCGGGCGCCGCTGACGAGCATCGTGTTTCTGTTCGAGCTGAGCCACAATCCAAATGCACTGCTGCCGCTGATCGTGGCCGTGATGGTGTCAGACGGATTCGTGCGGCTGTGCAGCCGGGAATCGATCATGACGGTGAAGCTGGTGAAGCGGGGGCTGATCGTGCTGCAGGATTACTCGGCGCCGATGCTGATGCGGGCGCGGATCAAGCAGGTGATGCACAAGCAGTTCAAGGTGTTTCATGCTGACGATGAGCTGCGCACGGTGCTGGCCACGTTTGTGCCGGGGGACGTGGCGCTGATTCCGGTGGTGGATTCCGCGGGAGCGCTGGTGGGCATTGTGGAGCCGCACGATCTGCTGCGCACGGATTCCGCGGAGAAGCCGCTGAAGATGCGGGAGCTGGCGCGGCACGATTATGTGCTGGCGCAGCCCGACGATCTGGTGGACCAGGTGCATCGCGAGATGTTGCAGAAGAACACGGAGAATGTCGTGGTGGTGCAGGGAGGCCCGCTGCACAAGCCGATCGGAACTGCGCGGGCGAATGACATTCTGCAGCTGCGGCGGTGGCTGATGGAGGAGGAAACGCTGGAGAAGCAGCCGGTAGCCCGTAGCCGGTAGCTAAAGCTGGGAGCTGGGAGCAAACGCACAACTGACGCGGCCTTTGAGGCTATGCTGGTTGCTATTCGTGAGGTGGGGGATGGCGATCGATGTGCGAGGCGTGTGTCCGCTGCTGCAGGTGTATGACATGCCGACGGCGGTGCGGTTCTATCGAGACAAGCTGGGGTTTGAGGTGGTGACGACGTCGCCGGTGATGGGGCCCGACAAGTTTCACTGGTGCCTGCTGCGGCTGGGCGGCGCCGAATTGATGCTGAACACGGCGTATGAGTTCGACGAGGAGCGGCCGGTTCCGGCGGATCGGGCGCGGGTCGCGGCGCATGGGGACACGGGGTTATTTTTCGGTTGCCCGGATGTCGATGGCGCGTATGAGGAGCTGCGCGAGAAGGGCATCGCGGTGAAGCCTCCTAAGGTTGCGCCTTACGGGATGAAGCAGATGTACTTCAAGGATCCGGATGGATACGGATTGTGCTTTCAGTGGCGGGCGGAGGAGTGAGGGACAGAGTTTAGGGATTAGGAATCAGGCCGGCGGTTTTTTCGGTGCGCAAAGCCGCCGGGCCGCCCAACTTCGGATTGCAACCTGCTAACATTGCGCAACGCATTCAAAACCAGGCTCCCCCCCCGAGCGAGGTTCTATGGCTACGTCGGCACGGGCCTCCGCGAGCGTCTCCAGCAGGAGCAGAGCGGCGAGCGCGGTAGGGCGGTGGTTCTATTTCGGAATGTCGCTGCTGATCGCGGCGGTCGTGATCTACGGCTTCAGCCATACGGTCAATCAAAACCTGATCCATGCCATACCGCCGCGGCCGTGGTTATTGTGGGTACACGGGGCGCTGTTTTCGGGCTGGGTTGCGTTCTTCATTATGCAGTCGGGGCTGGTGCGAACGCGCAATGTGCCGATCCATCGCCGGCTGGGGTGGTTGGGCGCGGGCCTGGCTGTGGCGATGACGGTTGTGGGAATTGCGACGGCGATCGTGATGCGACGCTTCGATATGCGGTTTGAACCAGCGGACGTGGCGGGTCCTGCGGGATTTCTGATCGTCCCGTTCTGGGATATCGCCTGCTTCACTGTATTTTTCTGGCTGGCGGTGACCTGGCGCAGGAAGCCGGAGATGCACCGCAGGCTGATGCTGATTGCAACGTGCGTACTGACAGCCGCAGCGTGGGGCCGGATGCCGAACCAGACTTTCGCATTTGTGTGGTTTTACTCCGGAGTGGATGCGCTGATCCTGCTGGGCGTGGTGCGGGACCTGATCGTGATGAAGAGGGTGCACCGGGTCTATTGGTATGCGCTGCCCGCGCTGGTGGTGGGGCAGGTGTTCGTGATGCGCACGTTGCTGTCGGGAGCACCGTGGTGGGCGCGGATTGCGAACGCGATCCTGCGGTAGTTGCCAATCCTCCTTCGATCCCGGTAGGGTATAAAGTTTTCGCGTATACCGGAAGGGTCGCGCGCAGGGGTCTGAAAAGCAGATCCCTCCGCTTCGGTCGGGATGACAACGTTAAAAGCAGGTCCCTCCGCTGCGCGCTGCGCGCTTCGGTCGGGATGACAAACAAAAACGTGGGAGAGTGGAATGGCGCAGGTGGAGCTCAAGTATCAATCGGGATTTGGGAATGAGTTTGCGACGGAAGCGGTGAAGGGGGCGCTGCCGGAGGGACAGAACTCGCCGCAGAAAGCGCCGCTGGGGCTGTATACGGAGCAGCTGAGCGGGACGGCGTTCACGGCGCCGCGGGCGACGAACCGGCGGACGTGGACGTATCGGATCCGGCCGTCGGTGACGCACAAGCCGTTCTCGGAAATTGGGAGCGGGCTGTTTCGCAGCGGGCCGTTCACGGAACTGCCGACGCCGCCGAACCAGATGCGGTGGAATCCGGTGCCGATGCCGGAGGCGAAGACGGACTTCGTGGACGGGATCGTCACGATGGGCGGCAGCGGCGATCCGGCGATGCAGGTAGGCGTGGGGCTGCACGTTTACGCCGCAAATGCGCCGATGCAGGGGCGGTATTTCTACAACGCCGACGGCGAGATGCTGATCGTGCCGCAACAGGGGAAGCTGGGGATCCACACGGAGCTGGGGATTCTGGACGTTGCGCCTGGGGAGTTGTGCGTGGTGCCGCGCGGGATGAAGATGCGGGTTGTGATGGAGGGCCCGTCGCGGGGGTACATCTGCGAAAACTATGGGCTGACGTTCCGGCTGCCAGAGCTAGGAGCGATTGGGGCGAATGGGCTGGCGAATCCGAGGGATTTTCTAACGCCGGCGGCAGCGTTTGAGGATGAGGAAGGAGATTTCCGGATTGTCGGGAAGTTTCTGGGGCGGATGTGGGAGGCGGAGATCGACCACTCGCCGCTGGATGTGGTGGCGTGGCACGGAAACTATGCGCCGTATAAGTACGATATGGCGCGGTTCCAGTGCATCAACACGGTGAGCTTCGACCATCCGGACCCGTCGATTTACACGGTGATGACGTCGCCGTCGGTGATGGCGGGGACGGCAAATGTGGACTTCGCAATTTTTCCGCCGCGGTGGCTGGTGGCGGAGCATACGTTCCGGCCGCCGTGGTTCCATCGCAACATGATGAATGAATTTATGGGGCTGGTGTTTGGCGAGTACGACGCGAAGGCGGAGGGATTTCTGCCGGGTGGCGCGAGCCTGCACAACTGCATGAGCGGGCACGGGCCGGACGCGGAGACGTGGGAAAAGGCGAGCCAGGCGGAGTTGAAGCCGGTGAAACTGGATAACACGCTGGCGTTCATGTTCGAGACGGGTCTGCCGGTACGGCCGACGAAATTTGCGCTGGAGACGAAGATTCTGCAGCACGAATATTACGAGTGCTGGCAGGGGTTGAAGAAGAACTTTAGGGGGAAGTGAAAGGCAAGCGAGAGGCGAGTTTAACGCGAGCAAAGCGCGAGTAGACGACGAGCGAAAATCGAGCCGAAGGAATCTTGAAATGGGTGCTGCTGCAGCGTTGCTGGGGAGAATCGTGGATTATGCCGGGTTGTTTCCGCCGGCGGCGCTGGGGATGGAACGCGCGGTGCAGAACTACCGAGAATATCTGGGCGGAGAAGACGCGTGGATGCTGGGCGGATTTGTGGTTGCGGCGGCGCGACTGGAGGAGTTTGCCGCAGCGTTTGAGAAGGAATGCTGCGATGAGCAGCAAACGCCTTGGACGCTGAGCGTTGTTTGCGCGGGCGAGACGGCGAACGACGTGCGGGCGATCGAGGAATTCCAGCAGGGGGCGGTGTTTATCGGGAGCCTGGAGGTGAAGGCGGCCGATGCGCGCGGGGCGAAAGAGGCGCTGGAGCGGCTGCCAGCGGCGCGGTCGCGGTATGTGGAGTTTGCGCTGGAGCGGGCGGCGGAGATTCTTCCGGTGCTGGCGGAGTATGGAGCGAGGGCAAAGATCCGGATGGGCGGTTTGACGGTGGAGACGATTCCGCCGGCGGATGCAGTGGCGCGATTTTTGCAGGCGTGCGCGCGGGAGCGGGTGGCGTGGAAGGCGACGGCGGGATTGCATCATGCGGTGCGGGGGATGCGGAGTTTGACGGACGCGCCGGGAAGTCCCCGAGCGACGATGCACGGGTTTGTGAATCTGTTTCTGGCGGGGGCGCTGGCGTTCTTTGGCGCGGATGAGGGGGCGGTGGTTCGGACGCTGGAGGAGCAGGATGCGGCGGCGTTTCGCGCGGAGGACGATGTGATGCGCTGGCACAGCAACACGATGACCACGGACCAGATCGAGCAGGCGCGGAATGAGTTTGCGATTTGCTTTGGGTCGTGTTCGTTTAGCGAGCCGGTGGACGATGTGAAGGCGATGGGATGGGCATAGGAGTGGGCACGCCGCCGGCCAGAAAGCGATGCTGGGTGGAGTCGGCGAACGATCCGGAGACGGATTTCCCGCTGGAGAATTTGCCGTTTGGGCTGTATGAAGAAGAACGGCTGCGGCGGCATACGTGTCTGGCGATCGGAGACCGGGTTCTCGATCTGCTGGCTTGCCGGGATGCGGGTCTGCTGAACGCTACGCAGATTGTCGGGCTGGGTCCGCGCGGGCTGGGGCACATGGAGCTGTGGCGAGCGCGCGAGATTCGGCATCGCGCGGCGGAGTTATTGAGCGATCCGACGTATCGCGCCGCGGTTGAGCTGCACCTGATTCCGCAGAAAGATGTTCGGATGTTGCCGCCGTTTGGCGTTGGGGGCATCGGCGACTACACGGATTTCTATGCGTCGATCCATCACGCGACGAATGTGGGGCGGCTGTTTCGGCCGGATACGCCCCTGCTGCCGAATTACAAATGGGTGCCGATTGGGTATCACGGGCGGGCTTCGTCGATTGTGGTGAGTGGAACTGAGGTGCGGCGGCCGTGCGGGCAGACGAAGGCTCCTGACGTTGCTGCGCCGACATTTGGACCGAGCCAGATGCTCGACTACGAGCTGGAGGTGGGGTTCTTTATTGGTGGCGGGAATGCGCTGGGCGAGCCGATCCCGCTGGAGCAGGCGGAGAAGCACATTTTTGGGTTGTGCCTGGTGAATGACTGGTCGGCGCGGGATATTCAGGCGTGGGAGTATCAGCCGCTGGGACCGTTTTTGGGGAAGAGCTTTGGGACGACGATTTCGCCGTGGGTGGTGACGCTGGATGCGCTGGAGCCGTACCGGGTGCCGGCGTTGGTGCGGGCGGAGGGTGATCCGCAGCCGCTGGCGTATTTGAGTGGGGAGCGGGATCGGGAGCGGGGCGGGTTCGATGTGAACCTCGAAGTGTGGCTGGCGACGGCGAAGATGAGGGAGGCGGGGCAGGGGCCGGTGCGGGTGAGCCAGGGGAATATGAAGGATTTGTACTGGACACTGGCACAAATGGTGACGCACCACACCAGCAACGGGTGCAATCTGCGGCCGGGGGATTTGCTGGCGACGGGGACGGTGTCGGGGGCGACGATGGATTCGGTGGGGTCGTTATTGGAGCGGACGAAGCGCGGGGCGGAGCCGCTGGTGCTGCCGAATGGGGAGTCGCGGAAGTTTTTGGAAGATGGGGATGAAGTGATTCTGAAGGGATGGTGCGAGCGGGAGGGGTACGCGCGGATTGGGTTTGGGGAGTGTCGCGGCGTGGTGCGGAAAGCAGGGAATAGGGAGTAGGGAATAGGGAATAGAAAAGCAAGAGGATGCGCGGTGTGGGCTGCGGTGACAGATCTATTGGTAGCCGTAGAAGTGCAGGTACCAGCGGATGATGGGATCGCCGGCGAAGATGGTGTAGAAGGCGGCGGCGCAGAGGAAGGATCCGAGGGGCAGGCGGGTGGTGGTGAAGCGACGCTGGCCGCGCCCCAGGGCAATGGAAATCACACCGAAGATTGCAGCGGCAAGGCATCCGAGGAGCAATGTGAGGACCGTGGGCGCGGGGCCGAGCCAGGCGGCGATCATGGCGACGAGTTTGACATCGCCCATGCCGAGACCCTGCTGGTGGCGGACCAGGAAATAGAGCCAGCGGATGAGGAGCAGGAGCAGGGCCGCGAGGACGGCCCACATTATTGATCTCAGCGTCTTGCCAAGGACCCACGGACGAAGATCCGCGGTTGAATTCGCGGCGGAGACTCCCACATAAACGACGCCGAGAGCGATACCCGGGAGGGTGAAGGCGTCGGGGAGACGCATGGTTTCCGCGTCCATGACGGCGAGGCCGAGGAGCAGGAAGCTGAGAGTCGCCATCCCGATGCCTTCGACGGTGAGACCGAAAAGCAAGAAGCTGAGGAGAAAGAGAGCGGCGGTGGCCAGCTCGACGGCGGGGTAGCGCCATGCTATGGGCTGGTTGCAGTGGCGGCAGCGTCCGCGGAGAAGAATCCAGCTGAGGATGGGAATGTTGTCGCCAGCGCCGATGGGCGCAGCGCAGCGCGGGCAGCGAGAGCGGGGGCGGACGATGGATTCGTGACGGGGCAGGCGGGAGATGCAGACGTTGAGGAAGCTGCCGAAGGCGAGGCCGAGGAGGACGGCGAAGATGGCGATGAGCGGGGTCAGGAGTTGGCTCCGGTACCACTGTAGAATATGGACAGCAAAGGGCGCGCTGACGAACATCGAAATCCGGGATTCGAATCTCGAAGAGCGCATCCGCCGTCAGGCTGAGGCAACTGGGGCCGGAAGTGGGGAGGAGGTCCTGGCTCGCCTGCTGGACACCCAGGAAGAGCAGGATCGCTGGCTTCTGGAGCAACGGGACTTCATTAATGCCAAAATCCAGCGCGGAATTGAGCAGCTGGACCGTGGCGAGGGAATTCCTGAAGACCAGCTGGATGCTTATTTGGCGAAGCTAAAAGCTGCCGCTGAATGACGCCCTATGTCTCGCGCCGGACGCCGCGTCCGATCTGTTTCAGATATGGCATTACCTGAGACGAGAAGCCAGCGGCGAGGTCGCAGATCGCATCGAAGCGGTTATCCGAGGCAGGATGACGTTGCTCGCAAAGAATCCTGGGCTCGGGCATTTCCGCAGAGATCTTACCGACAAGCCGGTGAAATTCCTCCGGGTGCATTCCTGGCTGATCATCTATCGTCCGGAGACGCATCCGCTCCAGGTAACTTCCGTTCTGCACGCCAGTCGGGATGTGAGCAAGATCCTGGGCCGCCGAATCGTCTAAGGGCTACAGCGCCCACTCAAGCCAAAACCGGGCTTGAATGGGCCACCCAGTTGTTTCGCATCATCGTTGTAGAGTAGGGTCATGCCCGCTGAAAAGGACGCACCTTCGAGCAGCGCCGCTCCTGAGCGTGGGGCGGATTTGTGCGCGGAAAATGCGCGGGCGGGCGAGCTGTTTGCGGAGGCGGTTGCGATTATGGCGCGGCTGCGCGCGCCGGGCGGCTGTCCGTGGGATCGGGAGCAGACGTTTGCGTCGATTCGCAGGTACACACTGGAAGAGACGTATGAGGTGCTGGATGCGATCGAGCGCGAGCAGTGGGCGGACCTCGCCGATGAGCTGGGGGATTTGCTGCTGCAGGTGCTGTTTTACGCGGAGATGGCCGAAGAGGCGGGGCACTTCGGGATCGCGGATGTGATTGCGGGCTTGAGCCGGAAGCTGGTGCGGCGGCATCCGCACGTATTTGGGGAAGAGGCGTCGGCGGTGGCGGGGAATCGTGCGGAGGGACTGGAGACGAACGGCATCGGCGCGGGCGAAGTGCTGCGGAACTGGGAGGAGATCAAGAAGCTCGAAAAGAAGCCGCAGAAAAAGGTTGAGGAGGATCCCGCATCTGCCGAAAGCGGGCAGCCAGGGGGCACCCTCGATGCGGTATCGCGGGCGATGCCTGCGCTGAGCGAGGCGGGGAAGATTGGGGCGAAAGCGGCGAAGGTTGGGTTCGACTGGCCCGACGCTGGCGGGGTCGTCGAAAAGTTGCGGGAAGAGACAGCAGAATTAGAAGCGGAGATGAGCGCGGCGGACTCACAGGCGATTGGAGAAGAGATTGGCGATCTGTTGTTTACGGCAGCCAACCTCGCGCGACACCTGAAGGTTGATCCGGAGTTGGCGCTGCGTGATGCGAATGCGAAATTCCGGCGCAGATTTCGGGCGATGGAGGCGGCGACGGAACGGCCTCTGGAGGAATTGTCGGCGGCGGAACTGGAAGAGCTGTGGACGCAGAGCAAGCGATCCGAGACGGAGCAGCGGCGATGAGCGCGACTGTTGAGACGATACGGACGCCGGCGGGAACGGAAGTGATCCTGCGCCAGTGCCAGGGTTTCGAGGAACTGGATGCGTGTGTTCAGTTGCAGATTGAAACGTGGGGCTACAACGACGGGGATGTGATCCCGCGGCGGTTGTTTACGGTGGCGCAGCGGATTGGCGGGCAGGTGATCGGAGCGTTCGAAGGGCGGACGATGGTGGGGTTCGCCATGTCTTTGCCTGGAGTCAAGCCGGGGAATGGAGCAGAGGAATCGCCGAGGCCGTACTTACACTCCCACATGCTGGCGGTCACGTCGCAATTGCGGAACGCTGGAATCGGAAGAAAACTCAAGCTCTATCAGCGAGATGAGGCGCTCAGCAGAGGCATTGCTTTAATGGAGTGGACGTTCGATCCGCTGGAAATCAAAAACGCTTTTCTCAATATCCACAGACTCGGGGTGATCGTGAGGGACTATACACCAAATTTTTATGGTGTATCCTCATCTCGTCTGCAGGGTGGGCTTCCCACGGACCGTCTCCACGCGGAGTGGTGGATGGATTCGGAGCGTGTGAAGGCTACTTTGAACGGGTCCCCTCAGGCGCCGCTGGAAATCCAGGAGACAATTGTGGTTCCGAAAACTGTGAGCGAATGGAAAGCTTCAGCTACGGGTGTCTCCTGGGCGATGGCGGTGCAAGCTGAGAATCGCCGCCGCTTTCTGGATGCATTCGCTCGCGGTTTGGCGGTGGTGGGGTTCCGGGTAGACTCAGAAGGTAATGGCGCTTTCGACCTCGCAAAACAGGAACAACTCGGAGTTCTATGAGAATCGATGCTATCTTCCTGCGCGAACTACGCCTTCCCCTCGTTAAACCATTTCAAACCAGTTTTGGAACCACAACCGAGCGACGCATCCTGCTGGTGGAGTTGCGTGGCGAAGGACTGAGCGGCTGGGGGGAGTGTGTCGCCGGGGAGCATCCGTTCTTTTCGGATGAGACGGTGGATACGGCCTGGCTGGTGATGCAGCAGGAACTGGCGCCGCTGCTGGCCGCGTCCGATCCGGAGCATGGCGGGAAGTGTCCGTCAATTTTCCGGCAGGTGCGCGGACACCGGATGGCGAAGGCTGCGCTCGAAAATGCGGTGTGGGATCTCGAGGCGCAGATGAAGGGGATTCCGCTGGCGAGCCTGCTGGGCGGAACGCGGGAGACGATTGACTGCGGCGTGTCGATTGGGATCCAGCCGACGCTGGAGCAGCTTCTGGCCGAAGTCGAGAAAGAAGTGGGCGCCGGGTACCAGCGCATCAAGCTGAAGGTGAAACCGGGCTGGGATGTGGAAGTGCTGGAGGCGGTGCGCAACCGCTGGCCGGAGATTCAGCTGAGTGTGGACGCGAACTCGGCGTACCGGCTGAACGATTCCGACCACATCATCAGCTTCGACGAGTTCCGCTTGCTGATGATCGAGCAGCCGCTGTGGGCGGACGATTTTTACTTCCACTCCATGCTGCAGAAGCGGCTGGAGACGCCGATTTGCCTGGATGAGTCGATCCGGAACCGGAGAGACGCGCTGGCGGCGATCGAGATGGAGTCGTGCCGGATCATCAACATTAAGTGCGGGCGCGTGGGCGGTTTCAGCGAGGCGATCGCGGTACACAATGCGGCGCAGGAGCGGGGCGTGCCGGTGTGGTGCGGCGGGATGCTGGAGACGGGCATCGGAAGGGCGCACAACATCGCGCTGTCGTCGCTGGATAATTTCACGCTGCCGGGAGATGTGTCGGCGTCGAAGCGGTACTGGAAGGAAGACATCATCGAGCCGGAGGTGGTGGTTTCGAAAACGGGCGAGATTACGGTGCCGGACAAGCCGGGGCGCGGCTTTGAAGTGCGCACCGATCTGGTGGAGAAGCTGACGGTGCGCCGGGAGAAGATTCAGGCGCTGGAGATGGTGGCGTAAAGGCAGGGAATAGGGAGTAGGGAATAGGTTGCGAGGGGAGCGGCTGAGGCTGCTCCAAGAGCAGGGAGTGGGCAATAGGCAGTAGGGAATAGATTGCCAGGGAGCGGCGCAAGCTGCTCCTTTTCATTTTTGAGCAAGGGGCGCTTACCGGTGCATCTCGGGATCGCGGAAACGGACGGAGACGACCTGGCCCTGGAAGGCGGGTCCAAGGGGTTGGACGTCGGCGTGATCGGCGGCCAGGGCCTTATCGAACCAATCCCAGTCAGAGTCTTTGAAGGTGACGAAGATTTGGTTTCCGGGCTGGGTGGTGACGGAATCCCAGGATTCAATCGGGATTGACGTGAAGTGACGCAGGTGGAGTTCGGTGAGGGAGATCACGTCCATGTGGCTCCAGCGCAATTCTTCTTCTCTGGAGTAGACGAAGACGATGCGGGAGCGGATTTCCGGATCGGGCTCGTAGTACCACGCTTTGGAAAATGCGGCCGGCTGCTGGATATAGATCCGCCCGGAAGGGCTGGCCAGGACGGCGGCTTTCACCTGCGGGGTGAGGAGCATCGGGCTCTGGACGTCGCGGGTGAGATTGCGCTCGATGCGCACGTGCATGATGCCCCCACAGGCCAACTCGGCAAAAAGGAAGACGATGAGAAGCCTGCCAATGCGATCGCGGCGGAAGAGGGAATCGAGGCTGATGGCGGCCAGGGCCGCTATGCCCGCGATGCTGACGATCATGTGGCGTGGCTCGAAAACGTGGGTGACGGTGACGGCGAGGAGGAATCCAAAAACGGGCAGGCCGGCGAGGACTACCAGGAAAACGACCTCAGGTTCGGGGGGGAGCGCGGTGGCGCGGAGGCGCCGCCTGAACGCCAGGACCAGGAACAGCAGCAGCGCAGCGATGAGTAACAGAGAGAGTTGCCCATGGGCGACCGCGAAGTTCTTGCCAAGGAAGAACTCGGTATAAGCGGTCGCGATGACGGCGGGGGTCATCCGATTCTGCGCCATGAAGTAGTCATAGTGGCGGAAGGGAGCGGCGGCCCGGGCGAAAGGCACGACGAAGACCAGCGCGGCCGCACCTGCAGCGATCGCAGCAAGGACAGGGAGGTCGATGCGCCGGTTGCGGATCGCGCGGAAGAGCTCCGCCGACAGAAATGGAATCAGCAGCAGCGCGCCGTAGTAATGGGTGTTGATGGCGAGGGCGAGGGACAGCGCAAGAGCAAGGAGCGGACCGGCGCGGTGGGTTTCGCGGTGGACGGCTGCCTGCCAGCTCACCATCGCGATGCCACAGAGGCCCAGCAGCAATCCATAGGGGCGGGCTTCGACGGCGTAATAGAGGGTTGCGGTGAGTGCGGGAACGACGAGCGCGAAGATGGCCGCTCTTTCTGAGACGAGGCGGCGCACGAAGAGATACAGACAGAACTGCAGGACCAGAAAGCCAAGCAGCGCCGGCAGCCGGATCGCGAAGGCGCTGGGTCCGAGGAGCCGCATCGCGGTGCTGGCCAGGCAGTGGTAAACGAGCGGGTCGAGCGAAACGGGCCAGTGGAGCTGGATATGCGCGACCTGGGCCCAGCCGGGTTGATGGTCGGTCCAGAATTCGAGGAACTCATCCCACCAAAGAAGTTTTGCGGCGGACCATGAGACGCAGATCGCCGCAGTGAGAGCAACGAAGGCAAGCGGGAGCCAGGGAATCCGAGCGGTGAGGGAGGGCTCGACGGAGGCGGCGGGCTCGCTGATGGTGCTGGGGGCGGTCACCGGGCTGGCGCGGCGCCGCTCCCTTGAGAATTCCACAAAGACATGTAGGGATTATGGCAAGCGGGGGCGCGGCGCAGCATCCCCTGTTCGTGCCAGAGGATGCTCAAGGTCACGCGAGCGGTGGGGGCGCGGGGTTCGCCTGCAGGCGCGCAG
>JBAVUB010000659.1:0-1922 GCA_049696575.1 Acidobacteriaceae bacterium
CCCACGCTGCGGCGGAATCGCTGGCTCACACGGCGAAGAAAACCGCCGTTCGGCATCGCATCGAGCGCCTCATCCAGTCGCAGCCGCGTCCGCGCGATCAGGCTCGGGGTAGGCTCTTCCGGCGGCAGCACCGACATGGCCTTCTGCAGCGCCGCGACCGCTTCCATCTCCTGCCGGCAGCGCTCGCACTGCATCAGATGCTGTTCCAGCCGATGGACCCGGTCGTCCGGCAACTCTCCATAAACCGACAGGACGATGTCTTCCTGTGCCAATTCGCAATTCATATTCTTTCGTGCCTCACTTCGCCTCTGAAATTCTGGTTGCTCTCCCGGATCTCTTACGTGTCCGGTCTTTCGTCACTTTTCTAACCCTTAAACTCGAAACTCTAAGCACTGCTCTATCGCAACTCCGCCAGCTTCGCCCTCAGCTTCTTCGTCGCCCGGAAGAGCGTGTTCTTCGCCGTCTCTTCCGTCGTGTTCAGCATTTCTCCGATCGTCCGCAACCGCAGCCCCTGGTAATGCTTCAGCTCGAACACCATCCGCTCCCGCGGCGTCAGCTCGTCCAGGGCCATCAGAATCCGCTGCCCCAGATACTTCCGGTCCAGCTCCCGTGCCGGATTCGCACCCGACCGCTCGTCGGACACATTCGTCATCAGATCCATCTCCTCGCCCGAGGAGTCGATCACCACCGCCTGATCTTCCCGCCGCGATTTGCGCCGGCGCAGATGGTCGAGGCAGAGGTTGGTGACGATCCGGTAAATCCAGGTGTAAAACGAGCACTCGAAACGGAAGTTGCCCAGGTACCGGTATGCCTTGAGGAACGCCTCCTGCTGAATGTCCTGCGCGTCCTGCTCCGAGCCGGTCAGATGCATGGCCAGCCGCAGGACCGCCTGATCATATTGACGTACCAGCGAGTCGAATGCCGTGCGCGATCCTGCCTGGGCTTCGCGGATCAGATCGGTTTCGGGAAGGTTCTCCCGCAAGGGACCAGGCATACGCGAGGATTGTATTCGAGGCTTGGCCGGGGACGGCCTGGCGTGGGACAAAAAGCGAAGCGCATCAGCAGGCATGGTAACTCCTGGGGCGTGGGTTGCGAGACAACGCTTCCGTAAGGACGCAGGAGCTGGAAATTGGTGAGCAGAGAGCTGTTACTTCAGTTTTTCTCTTTATCCTGGGCATGGTCGAGGTGAGTCTGCGGAGGGCTAGAATGGCTGTCCGGCCTCGGGACGGCGATCCCGTCGTGAAGCGGCTGCGTGCGGGCGGACAGGGGAGAAGTGAGATGGCGATAGGCAGGTTCGTGGTCTTGTTGGGGGTTGGGGCGCTGGCCGCTGCCAGCCTCGCCGCCCAACCGGTCGCCCTCGGTAATGAAGCCCAGGCCAAAGACCTGACCCGGCAACTGGCCGCGAAGCAGTTCGACGCCATCGTCACCCATTTCGACGAGACCATGACCGCTGCCATGCCTGCCGCCAAGCTCGGGCAGTTCTGGAACCAGGTCATCGCCCAGGTGGGCGACTTCCGCACGATCAATGGAACCTCCGTCGAAGAGGTTCAGGGATACGAAGTCGTCCTGGTCTCCACGCAGTTCGCCAGGGCCACGCTGCGCGTCAAATGGGTCTTCGACGCCAAGGGCCGCGTCGCCGGATTCTTCATCCTGCCCGACGAGACAACGGCCGCGTGGACCCCTCCCGACTACGCCAAAGCTTCCAGCTTTCACGAGGAGCCGGTCACCGTGGGCGCCGCACCCTGGCAATTGCCCGGCGCGCTCACCATCCCGAATGGCGCAGGACCGTTCCCGGCTGTGGTGCTCGTGGCCGGGTCCGGTCCTTCGGACGAAGACGAAACCATCGGCCCCAATAAGCCGTTCAAGGATCTCGCCTGGGGGCTGGCCAGCAGGAACATTGCCGTCCTCCGCTACACCAAGCG
>JBAVUB010000660.1:0-8452 GCA_049696575.1 Acidobacteriaceae bacterium
CACTACTGGAACCGGCCTGTTGCCGATTATTCGGCGGCCCGCGACACCGTGTCGGAAGTTTGCGACCTGGCCGCGGCGCGCAATCCGGCGAAGCCGATCGCAACGCCGTGTGGCTCTCCGCGCAGCATCAGGAGCCGCGTCTCAGCCCCTTCGATCCCTTCGCGATTCTCGACGAAATCCAGCGCCTCGTCCCCGCCTACAACGTGCCGCGTCTCGATTTACTCGCAGGCAACGATCAGCATCTCCGCCCCGCGCTCGTCCAGATCGCCAACGCCGCCTCGCGCCGCAACCTCGTCACCCCCTCCAACGACACTCTCTTCACCTCTGGCTCTCTGGGGTCGTACAGCAGCACGCTGCGTTCCGTCCTCGAAGCGCGTCTACCCGTGGAAACGGCGGCGGACTAAGGATCGGACCCTATGGAGACCAGCCTGCTCGCGTTTCTGCTCATCAGCCTCGCCAAGGTCATCGTTGTCGTGGTGATCCTGCTCATGGCGGTCGCCTACACCGTCCTGCTGGAGCGCAAGCTGGTTGGGCGCATCCAGAATCGCTGGGGACCCAGCCGCGTCGGCCCCTTCGGCCTCCTCCAGCCGCTCATGGATGGCATGAAGCTCTTCCTCAAAGAGGACCTGATTCCCGAGGCGGTGTACCGCCCTCTCTACATTCTTGCGCCCATCATCGCGCTGGGCTGTGCGCTCATGTCCATTGCCGTCGTGCCCTTCGGCGCAGACATTCGCTGGAAAGGCGTGGACCTATTCCAGATTGCCGACGTCAACATCGGCCTCCTCATCATCCTCGGCATCACTTCGGTCGGCGTCTACGGCATCGCCCTCTCCGGCTGGTCGTCGAATAACAAATATTCGTTGCTGGGCGCGCTCCGTTCCAGCGCCCAGGTCATCAGCTACGAGCTGGCCCTCGGCCTCTCCCTCGTCGGCGTCGTCCTGCGCTCCGGCTCGCTCCGCCTCCGCGACATCGTCGACGTTCAGGCCACCCACGGCCTGCTCTCCTGGAATTTCTTCGGCGGATTCCAGTTCGTCGCCTTCCTCATCTACATCATGGCTGCCTATGCCGAAACCAACCGCGCCCCCTTCGACCTTCCCGAGGCGGAAAGCGAGCTTACGGCCGGCTACCATACCGAATACAGCTCTATGAAATTTGCCATGTTCTTCATGGCCGAGTACGGCAACATGATCACCGTCGGTTGCGTCGCCACCCTGCTTTTCTTCGGCGGATGGACCAGCCCCTTCGGCAACCTGTTCCCCGCACCTCACAACCTAATCCTCCTCTCGTTCCTCTCCCTCTTCTGGTTTGTCGCCAAAGTGTTCTGCTTCCTCTTTCTCTACATCTGGGTGCGCGGGACGCTTCCGCGCTTCCGCTACGACCAGCTCATGGGCTTCGGATGGAAATTTCTCATCCCCGTGGCCGTCGCCAATATCGTTGTGACCAGTTTCTTCATCGGACTGCGGCTGCCGCTGCACTGATCTAAAATTTTGTTTTGGACTTCCGGCCGTTGCTGTTCTTCTGCTGTTCTGAGTAACGAAACACGATGCATCTCGCTTTATTCATCATCTTCGCGGGGTTGTGTGTGGCGGGTGCCCTGAATCTCCTGCTCCAGCGCCATCCCATCAACAGCTCGCTCTCGCTCATCGTCGTCATGAGCTCGCTCGCCGTTCTCTATCTGCTCCTCGGAGCTGAATTCCTCGCCGCCGCCCAGGTCATCGTCTATTCCGGCGCCATCATGGTCCTCTTCACCTTCGTCATCATGTTGCTGAACGCCGGAAAAGAAGAGCGCACCCACGGCAGCAAACTCGCCTACATCGCCGGATTTCCCGGAGCCGCCGCGCTCCTCGGCCTGCTGACCTACATCTTCCTCTCCCACAGCGCCGCTTTCGGGCAGGCGCGCCTCGGCGAATATCTCGCCACCACCGGCGACCTCAGCCGCGTCCTCTTCCGCGATCTCCTGCTCCCTTTTGAAGTCACCTCGGTCCTGATTCTCATCGCCATCCTGGGCGCCGTCGCCCTCGCCAGAAAGGAGCACTGAGCCATGGTTCCCATTGCGTATTACCTCGTCCTCAGTGCTGTCCTGTTTTCCATCGGAGTCGCCGCCTTTCTCATCAAGCGCAACATCATCACCGTCTTCATGTCGATTGAGCTCATGCTCAACGCCGTCAACCTCGCCTTCATAGCCTTCTCCCGCCAGTGGAGCCAGACCACCGGCCATCTTCAGGTCAACGGCCAGATTTTCGTTTTCTTCGTCATGGTCGTCGCCGCCGCGGAAGCCGCCGTCGGCCTCGCCATCATCATTGCCGTCTTCCGCGCCCGCAACACCCTCAACGTCGACCAGATCGATCTGATGAAGCTATGACCAACCTTCACCTGTGGCTCATTCCGCTCGTCCCGCTCGCCGGATTCCTGGTGAATGGTCTGCTCGGCCGCAGATTCCCGAAGCCGCTCGTCACCGCCGTCGCCCTCATCGCGTCGCTGATCCCGCTCCTTCAGGTCGCAGTCATTGTTACGAAATTCAGCGCCCTCGCCCTGCCCCACATTGAAAACCTCGGCCCCTGGATCCAGGCTGGCAGCTTCCACGCCGACTTCTCCTTCCAGCTCGATCAGCTCACGCTTGTCATGCTCTGCGTGGTTACCGGCGTCGGCTTCCTCATCCACGTCTACTCCGTCGGCTACATGGGCGATGATGACGGCTACTGGCGCTTCTTCGCCTACATGAACCTCTTCCTCTTCTTCATGCTCACGCTGGTGCTGGCGGAAAACTTCCTGCTGATGTTCGTTGGCTGGGAAGGCGTGGGCCTCGCTTCGTACCTGCTCATCGGCTTCTGGTACACGCGTGACTCCGCCGCCAACGCCGGCAAAAAAGCTTTCATCGTCAACCGCATCGGCGACTTCGGCGTTCTGCTCGCGATGTTTCTGCTCATCGAACACTTCGGCTCCGTCAGCTTCACCGAAGTCTTCAGCGCGATCGCCGCCCACCCCGCATGGCAGGGCGGATTCCTCACCGCCATCGCGCTCTTCATCGTCCTCGGCGCCACCGGCAAATCCGCGCAGATTCCCCTCTACGTCTGGCTTCCCGACGCCATGGAAGGCCCCACACCCGTCTCCGCGCTCATCCACGCCGCCACCATGGTCACCGCGGGCGTCTACATCGTCGCCCGCTCCCACGTCATCTTCGATCGCTCTCCCTACGCGCTCGCCGTCGTCGCCATCATCGGCGTGGCCACCGCATTTTTCGCCGCCACCATCGGATTGGTCCAGACTGACATCAAGCGCGTCCTCGCTTATTCCACCATCTCGCAGCTCGGTTATATGTTCCTCGGCTGCGGCGTCGCCGCCTATTCGGCCGGAATCTTCCACCTGGTCACGCACGCCTTCTTTAAGGCGCTGCTCTTCCTCGCCGCCGGCTCCGTCATCCACGCGTTGAGTGGTGAACAAGACATGCGCGCGATGGGCGGGCTCCGCCAAAAAATTCCCATCACCTTCTGGACCATGACCGCCGCGGTCCTCGCCATCTCCGGCTTCCCGCCGCTGGCCGGTTTCGTCAGCAAGGACGAAATCCTCTATCAGACCTTCATCGCGCCCAATGGCGGCAAGCTTCTCTGGGTCATCGGTCTTCTCACCGCCGGGCTCACATCCTTTTATATGTTCCGGCTCTGGTACCTGACCTTCTTCGGCGAATCCCGCACCCAGGCTCCCGCACACGAAGAAGAGGCCGCCGCCGTCCATGCGCGCTCCGATACGAAGCTGGTCCTCGAAGCCGAGCCGCAGGCTCACCCCGTCCACGAGAGTCCATGGATCATGCTCGGCCCGCTCGTGATCCTCGCCATCCTCTCCGTCGTCGGCGGCTGGATGGGCTGGCCGGACGGGCTCGGCGGCAGCAACTGGTTTGCCCGTTTCCTCGAACCCGCCATCGGCGCTCTTCCCGCGCCATCGTCACCGGAAAGCCACCTGACCGAACTCATTCTGGCGCTCTTTTCAACTTTAGCCGCCGCCGCCGGCTGGTTCCTGGCGCACATAATGTACTGCGTCAGGCCCGAGCTCCCCGCGCGGCTCGCCGCGCAATTCCCGGCCCGCTACGCCTTGCTGAAAAACAAATACTGGGTCGACGAAATCTACGCCGCCATTGTCGTCGCCCCCGTCCTCTTTATCGCGCGCTGGGTCCTCGCCGTCCTCATCGATCGCGGCCTGATCGACGGCGGATCCCTTACCGCCGGCTATTCCGCTCAGGGACTGGGAGCTCTCGTCGCCCGCATTCAGTCCGGCAATATTCGCTCCTACGCCGGTTGGCTCGCACTCTTCGCGGCTGCATTGCTGGCCGCGTCTTACTTTGGCTGGACCACCCACTTCTTCTTCCAATGAACCCGGGATCAAGGACGACTCTGTGCTGAACGACCACATCCTCACCGCGATCACCTTCGTGCCCACCGCAGGCGCGCTGGTCGTCGCGTTCCTGCCGCGCAAAGGTCGCGTCATCCCGGCGTTCACTCTCGTCGTTACACTCATCACCTTCCTGCTGTCGCTTCATCTGCCCGCGCATTTTGACTACACGCGCCACGGATTCCAGTTCGAAGAGAACCGCCCGTGGATTGCCTCGCCCGCGATCCGCTATCACCTCGGCGTCGACGGCCTTTCCCTGTGGCTGGTTCTGCTCACCACGTTCCTCGCTCCCATCGGCGTCCTCATCTCCTGGCGCGCCATTGAGACCCGCACCCGCGAATTCTATTTCCTGTTCCTCCTGCAGCAGACCGCCATGGTCGGCGTCTTCGTCTCCCTCGATCTGTTCCTCTATTACGGTTTCTGGGAGCTGTCCCTGGTGCCCATGGCGATTCTCATCGCGATGTTCGGCCCCAACCGCGGTCGAGCCGCCGCCATCAAATTCTTCCTCTACACCTTTATTCCCTCAGCGCTGTTTCTGGTCGCCATCCTTTGGCTCTACGCCAAAACGAACACCTTCGACTTCGTTCAGCTCCAGGCCCTCCTCGCCAGGGGAACCTTCGCGCCGCAGGCTCTGTGGTGGGTTTCGCTCGCCTTCCTGGTCGCCTTCGCCGTCAAGGTCCCCGTCTTCCCGCTCCACGGCTGGCTCGCCGACGTCATTCAGGAAGCCCCTACCGCCATGGCCATGGTCGTCGCAGGCAAGCTCGGCCTCTACTCCATCTTCCGTTTCAACCTCGGACTCTTCCCGGCGCAGTCGCGCGCCATCGCCCCGCTCATGATCGCTCTCGCCGTCGTTGGCCTCCTCTACGGCGCGCTCGTTGCCCTCGCGCAAACCGACATGAAGCGCCTCATCGCCTTCTCCATTCTCAGCAATCTTAGCTTCTGCACCCTCGGCATTTTCTGCTTCGCCGTCGCCGGCCTCAACGGCGCGGTCTACCAGACCATCAATGAGGGAGTCACCGGCGGCGCGCTGCTCGTCCTCGTCAGCCTCCTCTACGAGCGCTACGGCACCTACGACATGGCCCAGTACGGCGGCCTTGCCGCCAGGCTCCCCACGCTGGCCACTCTGTTCGTCATCACCTCGCTCGCGCTCATCGGCCTTCCCCTCTTCAACGGCTTCATCGGCGAGTTCCTGGTCCTCAGCGGCAGCTTCCAGGGCCATCCGGAGTGGGTCGCCGCGGCCACCATCGGCGTCATCCTCAGCGCCACCTACATGCTCTGGATGGTGCAGCGCATCTTCTACGGGAAAGAATCTGCGCTGGTCGTTAACCGTCCCGCCTTCGACCTGAACGCCCGCGAGCAGCTCACCCTCTGGCCCATGGCGATTCTTATGCTCGCGATGGGCGTCGCCTCACCGTACTGGATCAAAGCCATCGACGGCGCCATGAGTCCCCTGGCCGGCAACGCTACCAGCGCCCCCGCCGCAGTCCAGCTCTCCGGAGGCGCACAGTGAACGACGCCCTCCGCATCCTCCCCGAAATCATCCTCACCATCACGGGCGTGCTGGTCATGATCGCCGACGCGCTCCTGCCCAAACCCTCCAGCCGCAAATCCCTGGGCTGGCTCGCGGTCCTGGGTGCGCTGGCCGCGCTCGCCGCCAGCTTCTGGCAATATCAGTTGCCCGCGGGCACCGCGTACTACGGCGTCGTGCAGACCGACGCCTTCAGCGTCTTCTTCCACGTCCTCATCGCAGGCATCGTCCTGGCCTCGCTCCTCATCACCCTCGACGCGGTCACTCCTGAAACTGAGGGCCTCGGCGAGCTCTTCGCCCTCATGCTCTTCGGCTCCGTCGGCATGATGCTCATGACGAGCGCCGTCGAGCTGCTCCTCGTCTTCGTCGCGCTCGAAATCTCCTCGATCTCCACCTACATCATGGCGGGATACCGCCGGAAGAGCGCCAAAAGTCCCGAATCCGCGCTCAAATACTTCCTGCTGGGATCCTTTGCCACCTCGTTTTTCCTGTACGGCATCGCTCTGATCTTCGGAGCCACCGGCACCACGCGCATCGGCGCCATCGCTGACGCCATCGCTACCGCCAACCCCTCCTCCGCGCTTCTCTACGTCGGCCTCGCCATGATCGTCGTCGGCCTCGGCTTCAAAGTCTCCGCCGCGCCCTTCCACGTGTGGACCCCCGACGTTTACGAAGGCTCGCCCTCTCCGGTCGTCGCGCTCATGTCCACCGGACCCAAGGCCGCCGCCTTTGCCGTCCTGCTCCGCATTGCCTACGGTGCGCTGCCGCAGCTTCACGCGGACTGGGTTCCCATTCTGTGGTGGCTCGCCGTCATCTCCATGACCATCGGCAATCTCGGCGCGCTCCGCCAGCGCAATATCAAGCGCATGCTGGCCTACTCCTCCATCGCCCACGCCGGATACATTCTCGTCGCCTTCACCGCGCTCTCCGCCGACGGAGTCGCCGCCGCTAGTTTCTATGCCGTCTCCTACGCGGCCATGAATGTCGGCATCTTTGCCATCGTCAGTCACGCCGGCGGCTACGACGACCACATCACCCTGATCGACGACTACCGCGGCCTCGCCTACCGCTCGCCCCTGCTCGGCGGCGCTATGGCCTTCTTCCTCATCTCGCTCATCGGCATCCCGTTTACCGGCGGATTCTTCGGCAAGTTTTACGTTTTTACCGCGGCCGTCCATTCCGGAATGGTCTGGCTTGCGATCATCGGCCTCATCAACAGCGGCATCGCCGCCTTCTACTACCTGCGCGTGGTGATCGCGCTTTATTCGCGGCCCTCTGAGACTGCTTCGGAACTAACCCTCGTCAGGCCTTCCCTCGCTCTGCTGATCGCGATTTTCATCACCTCGGCGGCGACGCTCATCCTCGGCATCGTGCCCGGCAATGTGCTCGACGCCGCTCGCGCAGCGGCGCAGACCTTCACTTCTGTGGGTCAGGATGCCGCGACCCCACCATCGACTTCAGTGGATGCAGTCAGTACGGGGCGGTAGAACCCACGCCCCGCGGTTTCTCAGGCGCTAAACCGGCCCCGCGCCATGCCCGGTGGCAGATCGCGCGATCCCAGCTCGGCCAGCGTCGGATCCGGCTTCCATCTCCTGCCCGCCGAAGCCGGAGCCGCCATCACTTCTTTCCACGCCGTCTGGAATTTGTCCATCTCGCTCCGCGTGCCCACCGTGATGCGCACATAGGTGGGCCACACCGGCCACACGCGTCCGATGTAGACATTCTTCTCCGCCATCGCCGCGATCACTTCTTTCCCCGGCCGCCCCGTGTCGACCATAAAGCAGTTGGTCTGCGACGGGATGAACTTGTAGTTGTTCGCCGCCATCCATGCAAACGTTTCCGTCCGAATATCCGTGTTGATCTTGCGCCGCTCCTCCACCAGTTCCGGAACCTGCAGGCTGCTCGTCGCCGCCGCCACCGCGAGGATCGGCATCGAGTTCATCCCGTAGGCCTGTATCTTCGCCAGCAGATCCGGCCGCCCAATCGCGAACCCGCACCGCAATCCCGCCATTCCGTAAATCTTCGAGAAGGTCCGCAGCACGATCAGATCCTTGTCCGCCTTCACCAGATCGATCGACGGCGTCGCATCGGAGAAGTGGATGTACGCTTCATCCACCAGCAGAATCGACCCCTTCGGCTTGTTCGCCAGCGCGTATTCGATGTCTTCGCGGCTGGTGATCGTCCCCGTCGGGTTGTTCGGGTTGCAGATGTAGAAAACGCCCGCATTCGGATCGGCGGCAATCATCGCCCGCACATCGTGCGAGTAATCCTTCGCCAGCGGAACCTTCACGATGTTCGCGCCCGAAAATTTTGCCGCGTACAGCGGCGCTTCATAGCTTGGATCGGCAACCACCAGGCTGCGCTCCTTCGACGTAAAGGCCAGCGTCGTGTAGTGCAGCGGCTCGCTCGATCCGGCATAGGCCAGCACATAGCCCGGCTTCAGTCCTTCCATCGGACTGAAGGTGTCCACCAGCTTCTGCGTCATCTCGAAGTCGTAGCGGCCACCTTCCGGCAGCAGGCTGCTCATCACCGCGCACGCGC
>JBAVUB010000661.1:0-3434 GCA_049696575.1 Acidobacteriaceae bacterium
CCATCACCGCTACTCCTCTTTCTTCGGCGTCAGAAACATCGCGATCGCCTCGATCTCGATCAGCAGCTCCGGCCGGCACAGAATCGCCTGGATCCCCGTCGAAGCCGGCACAGGATCGAGCCCCTGCTCCGCGAAAAACTCCGTCCGTTCTTCGTTGAACGCCTCGTAATCCCGCTCGATGTCGCGCAGATAGCAGCTCGTCCGCACGATATCCTTCCACGTCGCGCCCTCGCTCGCCAGCAACCCGGTGATGTTGGCAAACGTCCGCTGCACCTGCGCCCGCAGATCGCCCATGTGCACGCTCCGCCCCTCCTCATCGATGCTCGCCGTCCCCGAAATCAACAAAATCGTCAGCCCGTTCAGGTCGATTCGCATCCCCCGCGAAAACGAGCTCGGCTTCGCATAGGCGTACGCCTCGTTCAGAACTCCGTGATTGGTGATCGCGCGCTTCTCAATCGGTGTGTGCGCCAGACCCGCCAGTAATTCAACAACTGCACTCATAAAAGCCTCTCCTTATGGTTGATAAACTCCGTGACTCAGCCCCTTTGCCGTAGCAACCCAGATATCGCGCCCCTGAAAATCGATTCCCAGAACGTAGTTGTGTGCCGGAGCCGTCTCCACCGGAATCTCCGTCACACGCCCCGCCGCATCGCGCGTAGTCATTTCCGGATTGCCCGTCTCCAGCGCTGGCCGATACACCGCCCAGTTCGTCCCGTCGTAATACGCCAACCCCTTATCGGTTCCAAACCACGCCCGCTTCCGATCCACGCCTTTAATAAAGTTGATGAAGTTACTCGGCAGCCCACTATCCTTCATCAGGAAGTTATGCCAATAACGCCCGTCATAGTGACTCGCACCAAAGTAAGTAGCCGCCCACACCACGCCATCCACATAACTCACCGACGTCACAATCTCGTGGATCAGCCCCTGATCCTTCAGCAGCACAATCTCGTTCTCGCCGTCCGGATCGTCGTACTTATCCCAAACCCCCGTCTTCTGGTTCAGCTCCAGCAGCCCGCTCCCCCAAATCGCGTAATACACCTTGTCCGGCGCCGCCGACACCCCATACGCCCAGATTTCGATCATCGGCGTGTTGCGCTCGTTGTACAGCGACCACTCCCCGGTCCGCGTGTTCAGCCGGCACGCCCCCGCCGCCGTCGCCACCCACACGTTCTCACCTTCGATTGAAACTCCATAGACAACGTCATTGCTCAGCCCGGAATTGAGTTGTGTATACGTGTCGATCCGCCCCGCCGAAATTCGGCTCAGGCCGCCCATCGTCCCCGCCCACACATCGCCGGTCCGCTTATCCAGCGCCAGCGACAGCACCGCGCGATGCGCCAGCCCGTCCGCCGTCGTGTAGGTCTTCCAGCTCCCGTTTTCGTAGGCCGCCAGCCCGTCGTCCGTCCCCGCCCACACGCGATCGCCATCCACCAGCACTGAGTACACATGGTTATCCGGCAGCCCATTCGCCGTCGTGAAGTTCTCAAACCGGAACCGCGGCATCGCCGGCACACCCTGCCTCTCGGCTGACGCTCGAATTGCGTTCCCTGGACGCGTAATCCTCTGGGCCGCTAGCCCCATCGCCCCAACCGTCAGCCAAATTCCGACAATCGCCGCTCTTCTCATCGCGTCCTCAGATACTCGATCAAATCGTTCAGCTCATCCTTCGTCAGATCGTTCGTCCGCCCGTGCCGATCGTGCGGGTTATAAACCGTCCATATCTCCTCCAGCGACCGAGCCGACCCGTCGTGCAAATAAGGCGCCGTCAGCGCCAGACTCATCAGTTGCGGAGTGTCCAGCACCCCACTGTTATCCGTCGCCTTGCCTGTCCCCACATCGAATGATTTTTGACTCGTCCCCTTCGGCCCGCTGTGACAAAAGCCACACCGGTTGCTCCCGGGAATCGGCTGCCCCAGCTTGTCCTGGGTTCGATAGAAGATCGCCCGCCCCCGCTCCTGCGCCGGCGTCAGTTCCCCATTCGCTGCCCGCCATCGATTCGGCCGCGACGGCAAACTCCGGATGTACACCACCAGGTCCGTCAGCGTCCGATCGTCGAACGTTTGCGACCGCCAGAAGTATTTCTCCGTCCGCGGACCGCACTCCACCCCCAGCGTCGGGTTCCCACCGTTCCACTTGAATGGCTCCGTCCCCCGCAGGTCCTCGATCAGCCGGTTATCGACAATGTCCTTCCCAAATCCATCTGGTTCCAGATCCCACTGCAATCCATCGAAAGTCGAGTCGATGTGGCAATTCGAACAACTGAACTGTCCCTGAAATGCATACGCGTGATAGAACGTCTGCTCCCCGCGTCGGAGTGCCGACACTTTCTCCGGTCCCGCCAGCTTCAGTGTCTGAACCACCCGATTCTCCCGCGTGGAGAGAACGCTGATCGAATCATCCAGCCGGTTCGCTACATACAGCTTCCCGCCATCGCGGCTCAGCACCAGCCCTCGCGGATTCTTCCCCACCGCAACCCGAGCCACCACATAATGCGCGCTCGCTGATAAGTCCTCCGCGAACGGCTCCCGATGCGCCCGGATGTAACTCAGCATCTTTCTCGCATCGATCACCGTCACGCAATCCGAACCGCCATGCGTCACATAGATGCGCGACTTATCCGGACTGATCGCTACCCCAAACGGCAGCGCATAATACCGGTCCAGCTCATCCAGCGGAACCTCAACCGGCTTACTCCCCACATCCTCCCCAAAAACCGTCAGCGTATCGACGAATGCCCACCCATGCTCCACATGCGCCAGCGGCACCAGATTCTTCGGATGCAGCTCCGCCGCCACCCCCAGCCGCCCATCCCGCGAAAGCGCCACATGAAACACGCCAGCAACATTTGGCAGCGTCACCCGATCCACCACCCTCGCCTGCGCCGGATCGATCACCGTAATTTCCGACTTCGGCGGCGTCCGGTGCGGCGTGGGGTTGGGATACACATGCGTCGCATACAACCGGCTCCCATCCCCTGATAACGTCAGATAACTCGCCCCGCGCCCCGCCTCCAGCGTCAGCTTCTCTTCCCCCGTCGCCGCATCCAGCACTGCAATGTCACTCCCGATCCGGTCCGCGACATACACCGTCTTCCCCGCGCGATCCTCTACCACGCTCGACGGCTCAAACCCCGCCCCCCACGTCGCCTTCACCCGCCCCAATTCTGTATCAATCACGGTGACAGTATCGTCCCAGGAGTTCGCCACCAACAGCCGCCTGCCGTCCGCCGACAACGAAAAACCCCGCGGCACATGCCCCACCGAAATCGTCCGCACCACTGCGCCCGTCGCCGCATTCAGCACCCGAACCTCATCCGCGCCCTGGCACAACACATACAGACGCACTCCGTCCGGCGACAAAAGCAGTTCCAGTGGCGACGCATAGCGCTCCTCTGGCGTTGGTGCTGGCTGCGCGCACACCCCCGTCAGCCC
>JBAVUB010000662.1:0-2647 GCA_049696575.1 Acidobacteriaceae bacterium
GGCGTGACTGTGGCGGCGCCGCAAACCACCATGCGGGAGATTGGCTTCGCGCTGATGCAGCGCTACGTGCTGCCGCTGGAAGTGATCGCGCTGATGCTGACGGCGGCAATGATCGGCGCGGTGATCCTGGCGCTGCGGGAAAAGCGCAATGAGCCGGCGCAGAAGCAGGGGCTGCGCGCCTGATGACTCCCCTCGCTGGCTGTTTGCTGGTTTCCGCTCTGCTCTTCTCGATCGGCCTGGCCGGCGCGCTCACTCGCCGCAGCGCGATCCTGGTGCTGGCCGGAATTGAGCTGATGCTCAACGCGGCGAATCTGAACTTCATCGCGTTCTGGAGATTCGGGGCTCATCCCGAATTTCTCACCGGCCTGATCTTCGTCATCTTCTCCATTGCTGTGGCCGCGGCGGAAGCCGCTGTGGGCCTCGCTCTGATCCTGGCCATCTATCGGCACGCGCGCACTTCCGACGTGAGCGAGATTACGGAGATGAAGGGATGACGCACCCCGAGAGCGTGACCTGGATTGTTCGCAACCTCTGGCTGATTCCGGCGCTGCCGATGGCGGCGGCGGGGGTAAGCGCGTTGCTGAAGCGGTCGGAGCGGCGTTTGTCGGCCGGGCTGGCGATCGGGTCGATGGCGATTTCGCTGGTGCTGTCGCTGATGGCCTTCGCCGAAGCGCTCGCGGACCCGGCGCGCCGCGTGATCACGTTCAACTGGATGCAGTTTGGAGATCAGTGGGTGCAGCTCGGCTGGCTGCTGGATCCGCTGGCCGCGGTGATGCTGGTGATGGTCAGTTTTGTGGGACTGCTGATCTTCATCTACAGCCTCGGTTACATGGCCCACGACGACAACTTCACCCGCTTCTTCTGCTTCATGTCGCTGTTTGCCGGAGCGATGCTCGGGGTGGTGATCGCGAACAGCCTGTTGCTGTTGTTTATGTGCTGGGAAGTGGTGGGGCTGACGTCGTATCTGCTGATCGGGTTCTGGTTTCAGCGGCCTGCTGCTGCGGCGGCGGCGAAGAAGGCGTTCATCACCACCCGCGTGGGCGATCTGGGGCTGCTGATCGGGATGGTGTGGCTCTACGCGCAGACCGGCACGCTGCTTTTCTACAACCAGGGCGCTGGATGCCTGGAGCGGACGGCGGTGGGTGCTATGGCGGCGCACATCACGGTGGCGGGAATGGCGGTTTCGACCGCGATCGGGCTGCTGATTTTCCTGGGCGCTGCGGGCAAGTCGGGCCAGGTGCCCTTGCATGTATGGCTGCCGGACGCGATGGAAGGCCCAACGCCAGTGAGCGCGCTGATCCACGCGGCGACCATGGTGGCGGCGGGCGTGTATCTGGTGGCGCGGGTGTATCCGCTGATGAGCCCCGATGCGCGCGAGGTGGTGGCATGGGTGGGCGCGATCACGGCGATCTTCGCCGCATGCATTGCCGTCGCGCAGAACGACATTAAACGAATCCTGGCCTACTCCACGGTGTCGCAGCTGGGCTACATGATGCTGGGTCTCGGGGTGGGCGGCGTCGCGGTGGGCATGTTCCATCTGATCACGCACGCATTTTTCAAGGCGCTGCTGTTCCTCGGCGCGGGCTCGGTGATTCACGGCTGCACCGAGGAGCAGGACATCCGCAACATGGGCGGGCTGCGGCGCTTTATGCCGGTGACGTTTGCCGCGTATACGTGCGGAATGCTGGCGCTGTGCGGGTTTCCGCTGTTCGCGGGATTCTGGAGCAAGGACGCGATTCTGCACGCGGCGCACGGATGGGGCGTTTCGCAGGGGCCGTTCTATCTGGGCGCGGTGGGCGCGCTGCTGACGGCGTTTTATATGACGCGGCAGATGTACTACGTCTTCCTGGGGCAACGACGGCTCGCGGAAGCCAGCGTTTCGCCTGCTGCTGTGGCTGCGCATGCCATTCCCGCGGAGCAGCTGGAACCGGTGGTTTCGGCGCGGACCGGAGAGGTGTGCATCATCGAGCATCCGCATGAAAGCCCGGCGGTGATGACGCAGCCGCTGGTGGTGCTGGCCGTGTTTGCAGTGTTGCTGGGATTTGTGGGAACGCCGGCGTGGCCGTGGTTCCAGAGTTTCCTGGCGGGCGAGAGCACGGGTTTGGATTTTGGACGGTTTGGCGAGCCGGGCCTGCTGCCGCTGATGGTGATTTCGTCGCTGATTGTTTTTGCCGGGCTGGGTTTGGGTTGGTGGTTTTATGGGCGCAAGCCAATCCTGCACGCGACCGATCCCGATGCGCTCGAAAGGATTCAGCCAGGCGTGTTTAATGCGCTCGCCGATCGGCTGTACGTGGACGAGCTGTACGGGGTCACGGTGATTGCGCTGACCCGCTTCTGCTCGGCGTTCGCGGCGTGGCTGGATCGCTGGGTGTTCGGCGGAGTGGTGCGGCTCGTTGCCTGGATGGTGACCGGCGTGGGCTGGTTCGACGCCGGCGTCGACAAATTTGTCGTCAATGGCGGCTTCGATGAAGGCTGCCGCGATGTGGCGCGCGGCGGTCGGCTCCTGTCTCATCTGCAAAACGGCCGCGTACAGACTTATCTGCGCGTGATTGCCGTGGCGCTGGTGGTGCTCGCTGCGATTCTGCTTTGGGGGCGCCGCGGATGATCACGCTCCTGACGCTGCTTCCGATTGTGGGCGGGCTGGTGG